>JASHXM010000142.1 GCA_030043545.1 Thermoplasmata archaeon
TGCGCTGGCGCAAGCGCGAGAAGAAGATCCGGGCGGTCGTCTCCGCCCGAGAGATCTACCCGGACGACCCGTGGTCGAACGCCCGGGCGTGGGCGCGGACCGAGGTCCAGTTCGTCGTCCGAACGTAGCGGCGGAACGCCGAGCTCAAGAGCCCGCCCCGGGTGGACGGTCCATGCCGGCGGAGCCCCCCGCGAGCCGTTCGGAGTCGATCGTCCTCGGCGGTGGCTGCTTCTGGTGCACGGAGGCGGTGTTCTCCGAGCTCCGCGGCGTGGAGCGGGTGCTGCCGGGGTACGCGGGCGGGACCGTTGAGCGCCCATCGTACGAGGCCGTGTGCACCGGACGCACCGGCCACGCGGAGGTCGTCGAGGTCGTCTTCGACCCGGCGACGATCTCGCTCCACGACCTGCTCGTCGTCTTCTTCACGACGCACGACCCGACGACCGTCGACCGCCAGGGGCCCGACTCGGGGACGCAGTACCGCTCGACCGTCCTCTACCGGTCCGACGCCCAGCGGTCGGTCGCCGAGGGCGTGATCCGGGAGATCGAGGCGGAGCGGGTCTACCGTCGGCCGATCGTGACCCGGCTCGAACCGCTCCGCACGTTCTTCCCGGCCGAGGAGTACCACCGCCGGTACTTCGAGCGCCACCCCGAGCAGGCGTACTGCCAAGCGGTGATCGCCCCCAAGGTCGCGAAGTTCCGCAAGGCCCACGCGGCCCGGCTCGCGACCGCGTTCGGCCCGGCGCCTTAGACGACGGCGAGGAACGCAAAGTAGGCGGCGAACCCGAGCAGGATCGCCCCGGCCCCGAGGGAGACGGCCCGGGCGGCCCGCGGTCGGGCCTCCACCCCGCGGGCGACGGCGAGCGGCAGGACGACGACCCAGATCGCCACGGCCGCGAACAGGGCGAGGAGCAGCACGGCGCCCCCGAACCGGACGACGGCGAGCCCGGCCGTCAGCCACCAGACGATCTGGAACGGGTTCGTCACGCCGACCGCGAGCGACTGGGCGTACGTTCGGACCGCCGTGGCGGTCATCGGCCCGGAGGTCGGGGGCCGGACGAGCTGGCGTACGCCGAAGTACGCGAGCGCGACCGCTCCCGCAGCGTCGATCGGTCGGATGGCGACCGCGACGTCGACGGCGCCCGCGACGGTGAAGACGACGGCGGCCAGGACCGCGTCGGCCGTCATCGCCCCGAGGCCGGTCACGAACCCGGCGCGGAACGACCGGGTCGAGGCGGCGACGATCAGCGCGTTCATCGGGCCGGGCGGGACGGTGAGCGAGAAGCCGAGCAGGAGGCCGAACCCGACGAGCTCCCCCGCGTTCATCGGCGGCGGGCGCGGCGGTCCGGGTTACCCGGCGTCCGGGCGGTCCGACGCGGGCGCCCCGGTTCCGGCCGACGGCGGGACCCAGATGTAGGCGAGGAGCGCGCCCAGCATGACGAGGAAGAAGCCGACGATGAACCCGGCGACCGCGTAGAAGATGCTGATGATCGAGAGCGTGGCGGCGGTGAAGGCGAGCACCGTCCGCTGGCCCGGCACGAGCGGGATGAGGACGCCGACGAGGATCGTGAGCCCGCCGACGCCCGCGCCGATCTCCCCTCCGTCGCCCCCGACGCCGATCAGGACGAGCCCGGCGAGGAGGACCGCGACGCCGCCGACGGCGACCAACAGTCCGGGCAGCACCGGCCGGGCCACGCGACTCCCTCGCGCTCCCACCGGGCCGGGGGTATTACGTTAGCCGACGAGCGCCCCGCGGCGCGGCCAGACCGAGGGCGGGATGCGGGCAAACCTATTTCGGCCCCTCCGTCGCTACGAGCGGCCGATGGCGCCCGCTCCCCCGATCGATACGGTCGGCCCTCGCCCGAGCGAACTGGTCCTCTACCGATGTCTCGTCTGCGGCTTCCAGTCGCTGAAGGGCGACGAGATCGGCGAGCACCTCATGCAGCACACCGAGGCCGCGAAGTACACGTTCGCGACCGTCGTGAAGTAGGCGGCCGCGCGCGTCGTCAGTGCGACGGCGACGGCGCCGACTCCTGGAGCCGTCGGGCCATCTCGGCGAGGATCGTCCGGATCACCGTCGGTCGGTTCGACGCGAATCCCCAGAACTCCCAGCGCGACAGCACCGCGACGCGCGTCGGCTCGAGCGGCACCACGTCGGCCGAGCGGACGCGGTCGTCGAACAGCGCGAGCTCGCCGAAGAAATCGCCCCGGCCCAGCCGGGCGACGGAGCGGCCGGCCTTGCGGATGTCGACCCGTCCCTTGAGAATGACGTAGAAACCGATCCCCTTCTCCCCGCGTTTGACGACCGGCGCGCCGGGGGCGAGGTCCAGGACCTTGGAGAACCGGGCGAGCCGCTTGAGGTGCCGGGGGGCGAGCTCGGCGAACAGCGGGGCTTGCGAGAACGCATCGACGATCTCGGCGAGCTCGTTGCGGGCGGCGGGCGCCATACGGCGCCGGACCCGGACCGCGGATATAGAGTTGCCCTCGGCGACAGCGGCGGCGGGCCGGCCCTCCCGGCGTCCGGCCGTGCCACGCCCTCGCACCCGGTGCCCGCGGTCCGGACCCCTTAAGAGGGCCCGGACCTCTCTAGCGAACGGAGTTCCCTCGCCGGGGCCGGTCCATGACGTCCGCGACGTCCCGCTACACGCGCATCGAGGTGCCGGAGGAGCGGCCGGAGGAGCGGGTCGAGGATTTCCGCGAGGTGCTGCACGCGTACTCGAAGGAGGAGGCGGTCCTCGAGGCGCAACGGTGCCTCCAGTGCGACCTGCCGTTCTGCGTCGAGGCGTGCCCGATCACCCAGGACTGCCGCGGCTACATCGGGCTCATCGCGGACGGTCAGTTCGACGCGGCCGCCCACCTCACCCTCGTCGCCAATCCGCTGTCGACGACCCTCTGCAAGGTCTGCTACCACTACTGCGAGGACGCCTGCGTCATGAAGGGACGCGGAACGCCGATCGCGATTCGCCACCTCAAGCGCGCCGCCCTCGATTTCGGCAACTCGCACCGGATGTACGTGCCGAGCGCTCCGAAGCACCAGCGCGTCGCGGTCGTCGGCGCCGGGCCGGCCGGCCTGATGGCGGCGTGGGAGCTCGGGCTCCGCGGCTACGGCGTTACGGTGATCGAAAAGCAGCCGGCGGTCGGCGGCCAGGCCGGCGCGATCCCCCGCTACCGCATGCCCCACCACGAGTTGCTGGTCGACCTGCAGCGGTTCCGCAACCTGGACGTGACGTTCGTCGAGGGGAAGACGGCCGGAGTCGACTTCACCCCCGAGAGCCTGCTCAAGGAGGGGTACCGCGCGGTCTTCCTCGCGATCGGCGCCTCCCGGGCGAACACCCCGGGAGTGCCGGGCGAGTCGCTGCCGGGCGTGATCTTCGCCCTCGACTTCCTCTACGACGTGAACCAGAACCGGCCGGTGCAGCTCGGCGAGAAGATCGTCGTCGTCGGAGGCGGGGACGTCGCGGTCGACGCGGTCCGCTCTTCGCTGCGTCTCTCCCCGGGGGCCCACGTGACGATGGCGTACCGGCGCACGCGGGCCGAGTCGCCCGCTGGGGAGGAGGAGATCCGGGAGACCGAGCCCGAAGGGATCGAGTTCCGCTGGCTCGTCTCCCCGCAGCGAATCCTGGGCGGTTCCCGCGTCGAGGGGATCGTCTTCGACAAGATGGAGCTCGCGCCGCCCGACGCGTCGGGCCGGCGGGCGATCCGCCCGGTCCCCGGCGTCTCCGAGACGATCGAATGCGACACGGTGATCCTCGCGGTCGGCGAAAAGGCGGACCTCACCGGGTTCCCCGCCGAGCTGAAGCTCGCGATCGGAACGAAGGGGTGGCCCGAAGGATCGCGCGCGGACACGATGACCGCCGTCGACGGGATCTTCGCGGCGGGGGGCCGATCGGTCGTCCACGCGATGGCCGCCGGGACCCGGGCGGCCGATGGGATCGACGCGTACCTCGCGAAGCTGGACGGTCGCACCCCGACCCCCCGCCCCGACCCGTTCGGGGACGGCACCGCGCCGCCGTGGATCCCGAAGGGGTATTCCGGCCCGGTCTGGCGTCCGTAGGCGCCCATCGTCCGCCGGCCCCGTCACGCGGCGCCGGGCGAGTTCGTTCAGTTTGTTAACGAAAAGCCGTATTAATTCGCCGGCGGTGCTCGGGCCGATGGGCGACGAGCCGGAGCCGACCCTCCCGCCGGCGTACTCGACGGCGAAGCGGGCGATCCTCCTCCACCTGAAGCGTCGTCCCGGCGCGTCGTTGGAGGAGATCGCCGAGGCGCTCGGCATCTCGAAATCCGGGGTGCTCGGCCACCTCCCGTCGCTGGAGTCGGAGGGCCTCGTCGAGCGGGCGTACCGGGGCGGTCGGGTCGGGCGGCCCCGCGCGGTGTTCCGGCTCACCCGACGCGGCACCGGCCTGTTTCCGCAAGGGTACACCGAGATGTCGCTCGCGGCGTTCGAGTTCGTCGAGCAGCGGCTCGGGAGCTCCGCGGTCGCCGAGCTGCTTCAGCAGCGCGCCCATGCGGTCGCCGACCGCCACCGCTCCGAGCTCGCGTCGGGGAGCCTGGCGGAACGGGTGGCGCGGCTCGCAAAGATCCGGACCGAGGGCGGCTACATGGCCGAGCTCGGCCCGAAAGGACGGAAGACGATCGAGTTCGTCGAGCACAACTGTCCGATCCTCGCGCTCGCCGACCGGTTCCCGATCGCCTGCGAGACCGAGCGGCGGATGTTCGAGTCGCTGCTCGACGCCCCGGTCGAGGTTCGCCATCGGGTCGTGGCCGGTGACTCCGTTTGCCGGTTCCGGATCGGACCGTCGCGGAGGTCGACGTGACCGCCCGCGCCGTCCTGCGCTCGGACCGGTCGATCGCGCTGATCACGGGCGCGAGCCGGGGACTAGGGGCGACGCTCGCCCGCTACCTGGCGGGAGACGGGTACGACCTCGTCGTGCTGGCCCGGGGGTCGGGCCCGCTCGCGACGACGTCGCGCGAGCTCGAGCGACTCGGCGCGCGCGTCGTCTCGGTGGTCGGCGACGTCCGTTCGCCGTCGGTCCGGGCCCGCGCCGTCCG
>JASHXM010000016.1 GCA_030043545.1 Thermoplasmata archaeon
GCCGACCGGGGCCACCTCGGCGACCGGGCGGTCGTCGACGTCGTCCGCAAGGGACCGCACGTCTTCCACCGGCTCGACGGACCGGCGACGTTCGCGGCCGGCGAGCGGCTCCACGGCCGGATCGACCCGGTCCGCCGCACGCAGCTGATGCAGCACCACACGGCGACGCACCTCCTCAACGGGGCGCTCCGCGCGACGCTCGGGCCGCACGTCTGGCAGGCCGGCGCGTACAAGAGCCCCGAGTTCGCCCGCATCGACGTGACGCACTACCGGGCGATCTCGAAGGAGGAGCTCCGGGCGATCGACCGCCGGGTGAACGCCGTCGTCCGGGAGGACCGGCCGGTGAAGAGCTACTTCGAGCACCGCTCCGAGGCGGAGCGGCGATTCGGCTTCACGCTCTACCAGGGCGGCGCCGTCCCCGGCGGCGAGCTCAGGATCGTCGAGGTCGAGGGGTTCGACGTCGAAGCGTGCGGCGGAACCCACTGTACGCACACGAGCGAGGTGGGAGCGATCTCCGTCCTCGATGTCGAGCGGATCCAGGACGGGGTCGTCCGGCTGACGTTCGCGAGCGGCGAGCGGGCGCTCGAGCTGCGCGAGGAGCGGGACGAGATCCTGAAGGAGGCGGCCCGCCGCCTGGGGGTCGGCGTCGCCCAGCTCCCCGAGGGGATCGACCGCCTGCTCGCCGAGGTCGAAGGGACGCGCAAGGCGACGAAGGCGCGCCAGAAGGAGGACCTCGCCGCGACCGCCGACCGACTGCTCGCCGACACCGCCCGGACGGAGACGGTCGGCGTCGTCACGATCGTCGCCGCCCGCGTCGAGCTCGACCGGGCGGAGCTGATGGAGCTCTCCCGGCTCGTGGGACGCGTCCCCGGCCGCGTCGCCGTGCTCGCCTCCGAGCGCGACGACCGGGGGACGCTGTTCGTCGGCTCGACGGCCCCCGGTGTCTCCGCCCAGGCGATCGTCCTGGCGGCCCGGGACGCGTTCGGCGGGAAAGGCGGCGGCAATCCGGCCTCCGCGACGGCCGTCGGCGAGGCGGGGAACCGGCTCGCCGTCGCCTTCGACCTCGCCCGCGAGGCGGCGCGCGACGCGGCCCGCCGCGGGGGTGGGGAGCGCCCCGCCCGCACCGACGAAAGCTTTACGTGATGACCTTCCCCATTTCGAGAGCGGTACACGGAATGGTTCGCTGGGCACCGGGTCCCTCGATTCGGCCGTGCACGACGTCACGGGCACCATGACCACGAACAACGGGCACGCGGCCGGGGGGATCCCCCCCGAGGTGGTTTCGTTCCTCAGCGGAAAGGGCGGTCGGTCGCTGATCGTCAAAGGCGGCGCCGGCACCGGGAAGACGACGTTCGGGCTCGAGCTGCTCGAACGGGTCGGCCAGCCGAACCGGTCGTTCTACCTGTCGACGCGGGTCGGCGACGAGGCGCTGTACGCCCAGTTCCCGTGGCTCAAGACGACCGAGATGCGTTCGCGCGTCCTGGACGCCGCGAAGCTGTTCCTGGACGCGATCCAGGCCGGCGGGAAGAGCAAGGAGGCGGACCTCCCCGAGACCGAGCAGCGGAAGATCCGCGCCGGTCGCGAGGTGCTCGGGAGCTTCGGCCAGGAGCGCGGGCCGCCGACGAAGGTCGACCGGACCCACCTGGCGGCGCTGTTGAAGCGCGGCCCGATGCCCGAGGTCGACAACGTCTACCACCGGATCGAGCGGTGCCTTCCGGAGAAGGCGCTCCTCGTCATCGACTCCTTGGAAGGTGTGACCCACAAGTACGGACTCGAGATGGAAGAGTTCGTGATGGCCCTCCAGAAGGACCTGGTGGAGGGGTCGAACACCGACGTCGTGATGATCTTGGAGAAGCCCGAGGCCGGCGGGATCGAGTACCTCGTCGACGGGCTGATCTCGATCCAGCGGGAGGAGCTCGACGAGCGGCGGGTCCGCCACCTCCGGCTGGAGAAGCTGCGGGCGACGATCATCGGGCGCGCCCGGTACGCGGTCACGCTGGACGGCGGCCGGTTCGAGGCGCTCGGCGTCCAGGCGCACGCGAACGGGAAGGCGTCGAGCGCGCCGTGGAAGCCGATCACCGACCCCGAGCGGCTGTACTCGACGGGGATCCCCGACTTCGACGAGCTGCTCGGCGGCGGGTTCCGCCGCGGGAGCTTCAACGCGTTCGAGGTCGACGTGAACGTCGGGATCGACGACTACTACACCCTGTTTACGCCGACGTTCCTCAACTTCCTCGCGCAGGGCCGCGGGATCCTGGGGGTCCTCGCCGCCGGCGAGTCGCCCGAGAAGCTCCGCGAGACGCTCGTCCGCCACATCCCGTCGAACGTCTTCGACACGCGGGTGCGGCTCCCCGACTACACCGTCAACGACACCGAGGACCCGTACATCCTCCCGATGGGCCGGTTCGGCCGCGAGGAGGCGATGCGCGCGATGGTCACCGCCGAGAAGGCGGTGATGGGGCCGGACCGCAAGCCGTTCGTCGAGTACCAGGCGTTCGACACGTTCGAGAGCCTGATGGGCGACCAGGTCGCGATCCGGATGTACTTCCAGGGGGTCTCCCGGACGAAGCACGTCGGGAACCTGGGGATCGGGCTGCTGAAGCCGGGGCTCCTGGTGTCGAGCGAGATCCTCAACATGATGGACACGTACTTCCGGATCATCAACCTCGACAACACCCCGTGCATCTACGGGATCCGGCCGCGGACGACGATCTACGCGATCTCGCCCGACCCCGAGAAAGGGGCGCCGCACGCGATCCTGACGCCGATGGTGTAGCGGCTCAGCCCGGGAGCCCGAGCGCGACGACGCCGAGCCCGTAGAGGACGAGCGCCGGCGCGAACGTCATCGCGAGGTCGTCGTCGAGCCAGTTGATCGTCGGCCACTCCGCCGCGACGGCGACCGGCGCCGCGACGGCGGCGAGCAGCGCGC
>JASHXM010000143.1 GCA_030043545.1 Thermoplasmata archaeon
CCGTGCGCCCCGTCGCGGATCCACTGCTTGGGCCTCCCGTGATCGCGCGACCTTCCGTGCCGGTGCACTCGGCCGGCCTTTCGCGTGACTCCGGCGGAGCCCGCAGGCGCTCCTCGGGCGGGCCGGGCGATAGCGAGGTGACGCCGCGACCGACGGTCGCAAGTTCTCGGGCCGCCGCTGGTCAGCCCACTGTTCGCCTCTCGCCCGCCAGTCGAAGTGTCCCGGACCTCGGAACGAGGCGCGGCCCGGATCGCGGCGGAGACCGTCGGATGAGCTTGTTAAACGAAATGACACAATTTACATATAGTCGTTAAATTTGTGTAAAACGCGTGCGGAACGCCCGGGCCGACGCTCCCGCGACGCGATTCTTGGGAGTCCGCCTCACGACCGAGGAAGCGGCCCTCCTCGACCAGTTCCGTCACGCCCGCGCCTTCGGCACGCGCTCGGACGCGATCCGCGCGCTCGTCCGCGAGGCGGCCGCCGATCGGCCGACCGCCGCGGAACTGCCGGCGACGCTGCACGCCGAGATGGAGGAACTGGTCGAGGAGGGGTACGCCCCCGACTACGACGCCGCGCTGGCGCTCGTGGTCCACCTGGGGCTGTCGGAGCTGGCCCGGACCCACGCCGAACGGATCGCCGCGCTGCGGAACCACGCGCGCGCGACGTCCGAGCGACGGGCGGGGCGACGACGGGCGGACCGGGAGGGACGGGAGCTCCTCCGGCGATAGCTTCCGGGACTGGGGATGGAAACCAACGTAGCGTCGATGGGGATCGCCTGGAGCGAACGAAGCGGCTTCATCTGCCGCCTGTGCCGTCAGGACGCGAAGCATAATGAGGTGCTCCACATCTCGTTCTGTCCCGTCCACGGTCTGAGCTCGCCGCTCGACCAGTTGCCGTGGCGGCCGGAGGCGAGAGGATCCCGCGTCTCTACACCCGCTCGGGCGACCGGGGAACGACCGGTCTCGCCGGTGGTGTTCGTCTAGCGAAGGAGTCGGCGCGGATCCGCGCCTACGGGACGTACGACGAGCTCGGCGCCCACCTGGGCGTCGCCGTCGCCCAGCTGCCCGACGCCGCCCACGACGTCCGCACGGTCGTCCGCCGACTGCAGGACGAGGTGTTCGTCGCGCAGAGCGAACTGGCGGCCGCCCCGACGGGGCCCGGACCCAAGCACCAGATCACCGCCGCCCACACCCAACGGCTCGAGGGCGACATCGACCGCTTCGAGGCGCTCCACGCCCCGATCCACAGCTTCGTGATCCCCGGCGGCAGCCCGGCCGCGGCCGAGCTGCACGTCGCGCGGACGGTCGCCCGGCGCGCGGAGCGGGAACTCCTCGCCCTTCATCGGGAGGAGCCGGTCTCCGCCGACCTCCTCGCCTGGGCGAACCGGCTCTCCGACCTCCTGTTCGCGCTGTCGCTCGCCGCCAACCAGCGTCTGGGGGTCGCCGAGAGCCCGCCCGACTATTCGGCGTAACGGCGTCCGCGGGTCCGCCGATGGAGGTCGGGGTCGTCGGGAAACCGAACGTCGGCAAGTCGACGCTGTTCAACGCCTGGACGCTGCTCGACGTGCCGATGGCGCCGTACCCGTTCACGACGCTGGAACCGCACCGCGGCGTCTCCGCGGTCCGCGTCCCGTGTCCGCACACCGAGGGGGGCGGGCCGTGCACGCCGGGGAACGCGAAATGCGTCGACGGGACCCGGTGGGTGCCGGTGTCGATCGTCGACGTCCCCGGGCTCGTGCCCGGGGCTCACGAAGGGAAGGGGCTGGGTCACAAGTTCCTGGACGACCTCCGCCCCGCCGACGGATTCGTTCAGGTCGTCGACCTCACCGGGGCGACCGATGCGGAAGGGCGAATCGTGGCGCCGGGAAGCTCCGACCCGTCCGACGAGGTCGGCTTCCTCGAGGAGGAGCTCGTCGCCTGGATCGCCGAGATCCTGGGACGGGATTTCGAGCGGCAGGCGCGCGGGGTCGAGCTGGAGGGCGGGAAGGTCGAGGAGTTCCTCGGCCAGCGGCTCACCGGCCTCTCCATCCCGACGCCGTCGATCCTCGCCGCGCTCCGCGGCTCGGACCTCGACCGCGATCACCCGGGCCGGTGGAGCGCCGAGCAGCGGGTCGCCTTCGCGCGCGAACTGCTCCGGGTCGCCAAGCCCCGGCTCGTCGCGGCGAACAAGTGCGACCGCGCCGCCCCGGCGCAGGCCGCGGCCCTCGCGGACCGGATCGGGCCGCTGCCGGTGGTGCCCACCGCGGCCGATGCAGAGCTGACCCTCCGCCGGGCCACGCGGGCCGGCCTAGTCGACTACCGACCGGGGGATCCCCAGTTCACCGTCCGCGCGGCGGAGAAGTTGACCTCGGGGCAGCAGGCCGCGCTCGCCGAGATCCGCAAGGTGTTCGAGGGCTGGGGGTCGACCGGGGTCCAACGGGCGCTCGAGTCGATGGTGTTCGAACGGCTCCACCAGATCGTTGTCTACCCGGTCGAGGACGAGACGCACTGGACGGACGGAAAGGGTCGTCGGCTCCCCGACGCGCTCCTCGTTCCCGCGGGGATCCCCGCGCGCGCGCTCGCCTACCGGGTCCACACCGATCTCGGCGAGGGGTTCATCCGGGCGATCGACGGCCGGACGCACCGGGCGCTCGCTGCGGACCACCCGCTCGCGCCGAACTCGGTGGTGCGGATCGTCTCGCGGAAGTGACGGCGGGCGCGGACTACGGTCCGTCGACGAGATGCGCCCCGGCCCCGGCGGGTCGGACGACGAACGGAAGCCCTCCGGCGCGCGCGAGTCGACGTACGAGGTCGGTCTCCTGACCCGGCACCGGCAGCGCAACGATC
>JASHXM010000144.1 GCA_030043545.1 Thermoplasmata archaeon
AGACCGGCCGGCGGTGACGCGCGCGGCTCTCGCGGACGCTCCGGTGAATTACCCGCGGGTCACAAGCTCTGCGACCGGCCCGCGGACGAACTCAAGGGCTCCAGCGCCGCAAGCGGACCGCGTGCGAAAGTCCACCGCGTCTCGCACCTCGCGCTCGGCGTTCGCGACCGCGCTGGATATAGCCGCCCGACGTAGCATCGGTAGGTCGTTCCGCGCATCGCCAATCGCTGCATAGGCGGGAGAGTCCAATGAGAGTGCGTGCAATGCGCGTTGCACCCCGGATGCCTTCGTCACTCCAGGCGGCAGGATCACGACGCGATCGACGTTCGGTGTAAACGTCGCCCGGACTCCAGAGAGGAGGTCGCGCGCAAGTCCCTCCTCGGCGATACCGACCGAGACTGCGATGTCGCCCCACCTCAGGGATCGAAAGGATCCTGCGCGCAGACGGCGCCGGATCTCCCGCACCGTCGGTGCGGGCGGGGTCCAGGGCCTCGCCCCGATGGGTGCTTCCACCACGGCCCCATTCTCCGCCACGATCGCGTCGAGTTCGGGAAGCGATCCGACCAGCCGGCGGAGAACCGGGTACTCGCGGCCCGACGCGATCACCGTGGCGAGTCCGAGTCGGTGGGCGAGGTGGAGCGCGCGTCGAGCGCGGGGGCCCGGGAGCCGCCCCGCCGGTACCAACGTGCGATCGTAGTCGGTCACGAAGGCGGACAATCGAGGCGATCTAGCTGAGAGCCGGCGGCCGACGGATCCGCTCATCCCGGCTCCCGAGAACCTCGTTGCGCGGTGGCTATCCGCCGGAGCGCCGTGATTCTGAGGGCAGAAGGTCTAAGAAAAGGACTCCCCTGCTTCAGTCGATGCTCGGCCGAAGTGCCGACACCCATCGAGTCCAGCCGCGGGCGATACCGAGTCCGTCGAGCCCGCGGCCCGGCGTACTTGCCTCGCGCCAGCACCGGCGATCGGGGCGAGCGCGGCCGGAGTGGGTTCCCGGGTGAAACCTGTGTCCTCGCCGGAGTCGGGAGCGGGGCAGGCGACGAGGCAGCCAGCTCCGCTACCCCCATCTGCCCAGGACAGGGCGGCGCCGTTCCGAGCGACCTTCGTGCCCCAGTCGCTCTACGACTACGGGCTGATCGGCAACGCTCAGACGGCGGCGCTCGTCTCGCGCCATGGGTCGATCGACTGGGCTTGCTTTCCTCGATTCGATAGCCCGAGCGTCTTCGCCCGCCTGCTCGACCCCGAGGCAGGGGGCTTCGCTCGGGTTGCGCCTGAGGTACCGTACAGTTCGCACCAGCAGTACGTTCCGGCGACGAACATTCTCTCCACGCGCTTCGTAGTGCGACGCGGGGTCGTGCTCACGGTCACGGACTTCATGCCGACGAGCCGGCTCGCGACCGGGGGAATCGAAGAACCCCGAATCCTCCGCCGGCTCTCCGCCCGGGGCGAGCCGATACCGACCGCGATCGAGATCGATGCGCGATTCGACTACGCGCGTATCGTCCCGGCCTGGTCGGTGGACCATCGGGCCGCGGAAGCGCGGGCCGGGGACGACCGGCTTCATGTCGTCGGTCCGTGGTCGTGGAAGGTCGAGGGACCGCGCCTATCGACCGTGGGGCCGGTGGAACCGGGGGCCCCCGTCTATGTCCAGCTCGCTTGGGGAGACTCTCCGCCGGCCACGCCATCGCCCGAGGCGCTGCTCGGCGTCACCGACGCGTTCTGGCGAGGGTGGGTCGCTCCCGAGGACGCTCCGATGCGCCGGGTCGCGGCTCGGTGGCATCCGTGGGTCGAGCGCTCCGAGCTCGTGCTGAAGCTGCTCTCCTACTCGCACACGGGGGTCTTCGTCGCCGCCCCGACGACCTCGCTCCCCGAGTGGCCCGGGGGCCCACGGAACTGGGATTACCGGTACGTCTGGATCCGGGACGCGGCGTTCACCGCGCAGATCTTCCTCCTGCTCGGCCACGTGGCCGAGGCCCGCGGGTACGTCGCGTGGGCGTTCGATCGCGCCGCCGCCGTCCCGGACGGTGGGGAGCTGGGGACGTTGTACGCGGTGGACGGGCAACCTCCCCCGGCGGAACAGGAGTTGTCGCATCTCCGCGGCTTTCAGCAGTCGACGCCGGTTCGAGTCGGCAACGGCGCCGCCGACCAACGTCAGCTCGACATCTACGGCGAGCTGCTCGACTCGGCGTCGCTCCTGGAGCGCGTCGACCCTGCGTTCGTCCGCGACCGCTGGCCGGTGATCGAGCGGATCGCCGATCAGACGGTCCGGCTCTGGTCCGAGCCCGACCGCGGGATCTGGGAGTTCCGGACCGCGCCGGCCCACTACGTCCACTCGAAGCTGATGTGCTGGGTCGCGCTTGACCGCGCGATCCGGCTCGCCGAGGCGTTCGGACGCCCCGAGGCCGCCGACCGCTGGAAACGCTCCGCCGACGAGATCCGGGCGGCGATCCTCGCCCGGGGGTTCGATGCGTCCCAGGGCGCCTTCGTGCAGTCGTTCGGGTCGACCGCGCTCGACGCGAGCAGCCTGCGCATCCCCCTCACAGGGTTCCTC
>JASHXM010000145.1 GCA_030043545.1 Thermoplasmata archaeon
CCGGCGCCTGCCAGCTCGTCTGGGTCGGCCGGAACCTCACGCTCGTCGGGAGCCCGATCGTCGGGGCGACGCGGATGGCCAGCTCGGCGGTCGCCGGCGAGACGCTCGCGAACATCCACGTCGGCGACGCCCTCGAGCGGGCCGGGGAGGGCGGGGGAGCCGCGCGCGTCGCCGTCGAGCGGGTGACGGCGCGCACGAAGGAGTATCCGGAAGGGCAGGAAGCGTACCGGCTCACCTTCCCCGGTCCGGGAACGGCCCGGGGCGGCTGACGCCGCCGGGGGCGAGCCCCCTCAGTCGGCGGCCGCTCGGGCGGGTGCCTCGGTGATCCCGCCGAGCGCCCGGGCGATCGCTCCCGCCGTCGCGAACGAGAGGACGAAGACGGTCAGCACGACGACGACGATGCCGAACTCCTCGACGCCGAGCTGATGGACGGCGGCGAGCCCGCCGCCGAACAGGAGCCCGTTCGGCAACGACGTCGCTCCGGACGGCGCGGCGAACGCCGACTGCGCGAAGAACGCGATCATCGTCACGCCGAAGATCCCCCCGAGGAGGTGGCCGGGGAACAGTCCGACCGGGTCGGCGATCCACTTGAGCCGCGCGAACAGACGCTCGCCGAGCCAGAAGACCGGACCCGAGAGGACGCCGAGGACGATCGCGCTCCCCGGGCTCACGAACCCCGCGAGCGGGGTGATCACGATGAGCCCCATCAGGATCCCGTTGACGGCGACGAGGAGATCCGGGGGCTGACGGGTCGCCACGTACGTCGTCGCCGAGAGCGATACCATCGCCACCGCGGCCGCGAGGAACGTCGTGAGGACCACGATCACCGCTTCGTCGTTGAACTGGAGCACGGAGCCCGGGTTGAAGCCGAACCACCCGACCCACAGGAGGAGGATCCCGAGCGTGAGCCAGCCGGGGCTGATCCGGATCGGCGGCGCCGGGGCGCCGGCGGTCCCGCGGCGGCGCTCCTCGAGCCAGACCTGCACCAGGACGCCAAGACCGGCCGCGCCCGCGGCGGCGTGCACGACGAGCCCGCCGGCAAAGTCGACCATCCCCATCTTGGCGAGCCAGCCCGAAGGGTTCCAGATCCAGGCCGCGGGCAGGTTCCAGAGGATCGTGAAGTAGACGACGGAGTAGATCGCGATCGCGGCGAACTTCACCTTCCGGAGGAAGACGACCCCGACGAGCGCGAGCGTCACGGCCGCGAACGCCGTCTCGAACAGGAAGTAGACTCCGGCGACGAGCCCGTCGTTCGAGCCGACCGACCACCAGGTGTCCTGCATCGGGTTGACCGACGACGTCGAGAACGCGCCGAGGAGCAGGCCGGGGCGATAGCCGGGGTTGCCGAGGATCCCGTGCCAGGTCGGCGCGAAGGCGGTGTTGAAGCCGACGACCCCCATCACCACGACGGCGATCCCGGTGAAATAGACCGTCTTGAGCAGGCTGAACGAGAGGTCTTCGCCGAGCTCCCCGACCTCGAGGAAGCCGACGGCGATCGTCATCACGAAGACGAGCAGACCGCAGAGCAGGACCCAGAGGTTGTTGACGAGGAACGAGGAGATCACGCCGACCCGAACCCCCGGAGCCCGTCCGCGGGGAGCCGCTGGCGACCCGCTCTATAAGGAGCCTCGCTTGGAGTCGGCGGCCGCCTACGCCGTTGGGTCGGCCCGGAGCAGCTCGGCCGCGTACCGCACGTTCGACTCGAAGAATCGGGCGAACTTCCAGCCGTCGCACGACGGCGGCGCGGGAGGGACCGCGACCGCCTCCCCCGAACCGGGGGGCAGCGCCTGCGCGTACCGCACGACCGTGGCGAGGTAGTCGGAGATCGCGCGGATCGAGCCAGCCGGTCCGACCGGTCCGTGCCCGGGGACGACGCGCTCCGCGCCGAGCGCTTCGATCCGGCCGAGGATCCGTCGCCAGGCGTTCGGGCGTCCGTCGCCGAGGGACGGGTGGAAGCCGATCGCCACCAGGTCGCCGAGCAGGAGGAGCCGCTCGTCCGGCAGGTGGACGAAAACGTCGCTCGGGGAGTGACCGCCCCCGTACGTGAGGATCCGGGCCTCCCGCCGGGTCCCCCGAACGGCGAGCTCGTCGGTGAACGTGAGGTCCGGCGGCCGGACCGCCATCCCGACCGGCGTGGCGAGGATCCCTTCGAACCACGCCTCCAGGATCTCGCGCTCCGCGGGCGCGGCCGGGATCTTCCCCGACCGCAGCCCGTCGAGCTCGACGACCGCCTCTTTCCGGTCGCTCTCCAGGTACTCCGAGGCGCGGGCCACGATCAGCTCGCGCGTCTTCGGGGTCGATACGACGTGCTGCGCGGCCACGGCCGCGTTCCCACGAACGTGGTCGCCGTGGTGGTGGCTGTCGACCAGCAGGTCGATCGGCCGGCCCGTGAGCCGCCGCGCGGCGTGGCCGAGCGCGGTACCCGCGTCGGGGGTCAGCATCGCATCGAAGACGAGGGTCGCCCCGCCGAGGTCGACGATCGTCCCGTTGCAGAGGCCGAACCCGCCGGGCGTAGCGATCGCCGCGTGGATCCCCGGCGCGACCTCCTCGAGCCGGAAATGCTCGGTCGGCGCGGGCATCGGTCGCCGACAGCGCGGGAGGGCTTAGCGGTGCGCCGTGCCGGTCGTCGCGAAGTATCAAGACCGAGGCCCGACGCTGGCAGACCGATGAGCGCCGTCGATTTCACCGAACTGCTGAGCGTCGCGCAGACGATCGCGATCGTGGCGGCGCTGGTCGCGACCTTGTACTTCTCGCAGCGGCAGCAGCGGGCGTTCGCCGTCGATCTCGAGACGCGGGTGCTGAACGACGTCGACGACAAGTTCCACCGGATCTCCGAGATCATCCTCGACCACCCGAACCTGGTCCGCACGATCTCGACGTCGCCGACCGACACGGCCGCGGAGGTGCCGTTCAGCTACTACATCGCGTTCTTCTGCGCGCACGTCTTCCACATGCGCGAGCGGGGCCTGCTGCAGGACAACGAGTGGGCCGGCTGGCTCCAGTGGATGAAGAACGCGTTCCGGAACGGGACGATCGCCAACGTCTGGAAGTACGCGCAGATGGAGTCGTGGTTCGATCCGTCGTTCCGGGCGTTCGTCCGAACGGAGCTGCTCGCGGCCGCCCACCCGGAGTGACGGCCCGGACGGGCCCCCCCCGGTCAGTGGCGCGGGCGTCGCCGACGCCGCGGGGGACCGAGGACGCCGGTGCGGCGAGCGAGCCGCCGATGCTCGGCCGGGGTGATCCAGTTCACCTTGAGGTACGAGCGGAGCTCCGCGTTCGACATCCCGAGACGGCGACCCTCGCGGACCGTGAACTGGTACGCCTCGATCTCCGAGGGAGCGTCCACGTAGCTCAGGTTCTGGTAGAACAGTCGCTTCCCGTCGCGGAACTGGCGCACGTGGCAGAGCTCGTGGACGACGTCCAGGTAGAGGGTCCGGAAATCGCTCGTTCTGAGGTGGTGCGTGCTGATCAGCAGGTGCCCGTCGACGTCGCTCGTCCCCATGTAGCCGAATCGGAACGAGAAGAACTCGACCTTGAGCTGCTTCAGGACCCGGGCGGTCGCGGCGCCGAACAGCTCGCGAACGGCCGCGACGTCCTCGAAGCCGCGAAAGTACCGTTCGAACGGGAACAGCTGCGCGCTCGCCTTCCGGTTGATCCGGACCCCGTAGCGAGCGCCGCGCATGGCGGCGCCGACCGGGGCGGGCAGATAGGCGTTTGCCCCGGCGGCCCGCGTCCGAGCCGAGGCGGTCGGTCGAAACGATTAATGCTACGGGACCCCACTTTTTCGAACGGCCGCGCGCGCCACCGATGGCTGCGGAAACGGACGCCGACCGGATCGAACGCGAACGAGCCGAGCGGCGAGAGGGAGAACGGCGTCGCATCGCCGGAGAGCGTACGCGCCGGCAGGCCGAGCTGGACCGGCTGCGCGAGTACGAACGGGGGGATCGAACGCCGCGGCCCCCGACTCCGTCGTCCGGGGCTCCGGCCCCTGTCCGCCCCCGGGCCCCGCCGGCGGCCCGTGCCGCCACCTCGGACGCTCCGCCCCGAGCCCGTCATGTTCCGATCGGGGGCCCGATCCGGTCCGACACGGCGCGTGCCTTCCTCGCCGTGAACCCGTCCGAGCGGTTCGACATCCAGGAGCTGAACGCCCTCTCGTTCGCCGGCGTGGTCGACGAGGTCGGGATCGACCCTCGTTCGTTGCGCGAGCTGTGCGACCGGGCCGAGTCGCTGATGGGACGCGTGAAGCAGGAGGTCGACGACCCCCTGGACGCCGGCACGTTCCTCCGGGAGCGGGCCCTCGAATGGTACCGATTGAGCGCGGAGTCGCCGGAGTGGACCGCCGAGCGCTCCGCCCGGTGGGCCGGCATCTTCGCGGACTCGCGCGTGAGCGGCGGACGGCTTCGGCCGTGGTTGAACTCGCGTTTGGCCCAGCTGTGGGAGGAGGCGGCCCGCAGCCGCCGGTGGGGCGGAGCGCTCGCCCGCGGGCTCTTCCGGGAGCCGAAGTGGGAGCGGTCGCTCGCTCGCGGCGCCGGGCAGCAGATCCGCGCGGAGGTGGCGCAGGCGTTCCTGGACGACCTCGCCGCAGGGGCCCGCTCGGCCGACGGTCCCCTGCCGCTGGTGCGGTTGAGCGAGCTCGCCGCCCGACGCCAGGTGCCGACCGTGAACGATGCGCTCGCCGCCCTGTTCAACTCCCC
>JASHXM010000146.1 GCA_030043545.1 Thermoplasmata archaeon
GAGGAACCCCTCGACCGCCGCCCGGCCTTTCTCGGCGAACGCGAGGTGACCGCCCGCGGCGCGCAGCGTGTCCAGGAGGCGGACCGCGTCGATCGCCCCGTGCGCGACGCCGGTGTAGTGTGCGTCGCGCTGCAGGTAGTCGATCCGGTCGGCGTCGATCGCCCCGTGCAGGATCTCGCCGAGGAGCGGCGGCGCACCGCCGCGCGTGGGCGGGTCGATCAGGTCCGCGACCGAACGGGGGGCGAGCCCGTGCGCCTCCAGCGCGCGAGCGACGGACGGCGTCCGTTCCGGACGGGTCGGGTCGGTCCCCTCGATCCGGTTCCGGGAGAGCCGCTCGTGGTCGATCCCCAGCACCTCGCGGAGCGGGCCGTCCAAGGTGTGCGAGAACGGCGGATGGCCGAGGTCGTGCAGCAGCGCGGCGGCCGCGACGCGCGCCGCGTGCGGTGCGGCGACCCCGAGCCGGGCGGCCATCTCGCGGGCGACCCAGTAGGTGCCGAGGGAGTGCTCGAGGCGCGTGTGGTTCGCGCCCGGAAAGACGAGGTGGGCGAAGCTCGTCTGTCGGATCCCCCACAGGCGCTGGAACGCCGGCGTCCCGATCAGCGCGACCGCCGTCGCGTCGAGCGCGATCGTCCCGTGGACCGGGTCGAAGATCGACTTCCTCGCCGCCGGCGGGGTGCGACGTGCGGACACCGACCGACCGAGGGAGCGCCGGCCTTAAAGGCGCGCGGCGGCGCGCGGTCGGCGGCGCGCGTGAACGAACGTATTTATCGCGTGGCGCGGCTCGAACGGTCGCCGTGAGCGCGGCGACCCGTTCCCCTCCATCCCCGCCGATCCGCGAGATCCGCGAACGCCTGAAGGCCGCGGAGGAGGCGGAGACCGGCGCGGACCGCGAGCGGTACGTCGAGGCGCTCAAGGAGTTCCTCGCGACCGCCGAGCGGAGCGCGGACGCGCTCACCGGGGAGGCGGCGGAGGTCGCCCCGCTCGTCGACGAGGCGGCGATGGCGTTCTACCGGGCGTCGCTCCCGGCGCTCGCCCGCCGGGCGATCGAGCTCGGCCTCAAGCTCAACCCCGCGCACCCCGGCCTCCTCCACCACAAGGCGCTCGTCCTCCTCGCGCTCAACGAGGACCTCCCGACCGCGGTCCGCCTCGTCGACCAGGCGCTCCGCGTCGCCCCGTCCGACCGCGGGCTCTGGGCGACGCGCGGCGACGCGCTCCGGCTCTTGGGCCAGTCGAAGGAGGCGGCCCAGTCGTACCTCCGCGCCCAGCGGCTCGACGCCGCCTCCACCCAGTACGTCGATAAGGCGCTCCAGCTCGTTCCCGACGACCCCGAAGCGCTCCGGCTCAAGGTCGAGCTCGCGCGGGCCGGCGGCGGCGACCTCCAGGCGCTCTCCGCGTGCGATGCGCTCCTCAAGGAGCATCCGGACGACCTCGAGCTGCTGCGGTCCCGGGCGACGTTGCTCACCGCGCTCGGCCGCGCCGATGAGGCGCTCGAACCGCTGCTCAAGGTGCGCTCCGCGCGCCCGAACGACGCCGGGCTCGCGCTCCTCGAGGCGCGCGTCCGGCTCAAGTTGGGGCAGCTCGACGAGGCGGTGCCGATCGCCGAGCGGCTCGTCGCCCCCGGGTCGTCCGCGGACGCCGGTACGCTCGAACCGCTCGCGGCTCTCCTAGCCGCCGAGAAGCCGGAGCTCGCGCTCGCGGCGCGGGAGCGGATCCGCGCGATCGACGCCCGGAACGTCCACAACCTCCAGGAGCTCCGACAGCTCGCGCTCACGCTCGACCGGTCGGACGTTGCGCTCACGGCCTGCCGCGCGATCCTCGAGGCGTCGCCGCAGAACCTCGAGGCGATGCGGGGGGTCGCGGAGCTCGAGGCGGCGGCGGGACGCCTCGACGCGGCGCTCGAGGCGTACCGGGCGATTGCGAAGGCACACCCGCATGCGAGCGTCGAGCTCGGCAAAGCGCTCGACTTCGCGGTCGCCTCCGCGCGGCCCGACGCCGTGCGCGAGTTCGCCCGGGCCGTGCTCGCCATCGATCCCAAGGACGGTCGGGCGCAGGTCGAGCTCGCCCGCGCGCTCGCGGCGGCCGGAGAACTTCCGGCGGCGATCCAGGCGTACGACGCCCTCGTCGCCGCCCACCCCGGCGACCTCGTCTTCCTGCTCGAGAAGAAGGACCTCCTCGCCCGGGCCGGGCCCGCGGCGGCGCTCGCCCCGGTCCTCGACGAACTGTTCCGGCTCGACCCGACCCGGACCGGCGTCGCGGTCGAGCGGGGCCACTTCTACCTCGCCGCGGCGTACGACCTCCCCGAGGGTTCGGCCGAACGCGAACGGGCCGCGCGGCTCGCCCTGGCGTCGTACGAGCGGGCCTCGACCGACCCGCCGGCCGCGGACGTGAGCCACCTCGGGATCGCCCGGGCGTCGCGCCTGGTCGACGACCGGGAGACGGCGCTCCGCGCGTACGCCGAGTTCCTCGGCCACGCCCCGAACTCGGAGCGCGACGACATCCGGACCGAGTACGCCCACGCGCTCCGG
>JASHXM010000147.1 GCA_030043545.1 Thermoplasmata archaeon
CGCGGCCCCGAACGACTTCGGACGCGCCATCGGGTTGGGCCTGTTCCTCGCGACCGCGGGTCGCCTCGAGGAGGCTCGGCCGATTGCCGAGCGCCCGCTGCCCGCGGGGACCGACGAGATGACCCGGTACCACCACGCGCTGCTGCGGGCGTACCTGGGCATGCCCGACGAGGCCCGCGAGATCATCGCCGAGACCGAGCGAGGGGCGGCTCCCTCGTACACCTCCGCCACCGACCTCGCGATCCTCTACAGCGCGCTCGGCAACGGGAGCCGGGCGCTGGATCTCCTCGAACAGGAGGCCGAGACCGGCGACAAGGTGCTGTGGAACTACTACCGGGGGCTCTACTTCGACCCGATCCGGTCCGAGCCCCGGTTCCGGGCGCTCCTCGAGCGGTATCGTCTGCCGGATCGTCCGGTCCGGCGGGCCCGGGCGCCGGACCCCGGCCCCTCCGGTGGGGCGTCCCGAAACGGTCCGAAGCGCGACGGGCCGTGATCCGGCGACGGCGCTCGGATCACTCGGCGCGGCGGGGGGCCGGCTTCGCCCCCTCGGCGGACAGGGTCCCTCCCCGGTCCGGCTCGAACGCCAGGAACTCGTTCCCGTCGGGATCCGCGAACCGGATCACGTTCCGCCCCCACGGCTCGTGTGACGGGCTCTGCGTGATGCGGGCGCCCGCGTGCTCGAGTCGCAACGCGAGGGCGGGCACGCTGTCGGTCCGGAAGATGATCCCCGTGGCGGAGCCGATCCGTCGCACCGTCTCCGAGTACAGCGGCTCCCCCCACTCACGACGCGGGGCGACGAGCGATAGGGCGGTCGACCCCGGCCCGAGGCCGAGCTGCACGTAGCCGCTCTCCGGGTCGTCGTCCAGGACGAGGAATCCGAGCACCTCGTGGTACCACTCGATGGCGCGGGCCCGGTCTCGGACCACGACCGCGACGCTGTGGAGCTGGGTCAATCGCCCCGAGCCCCGGGACGGCGGGGGCTCGATGTTCACGCCGGCCCCGATCGTCTCGGCCCGCCAGTCGAAGATCTGGTAGTCGACCCCGTCCACCTTGCGGAGCGGATCGCGACCGAGCAGGAAGTCGGCCTTCGCGCGGTCCTCGGCTCGGAAGACGAGCAGGTCGCCCCGCGGACGGGTGAGCTCGCCGGCCGCCACGAGCCGTCCGGCGGCATCGAGGGCGACCGCCTGACGAGCCCGCCCCTTCGGGCCGGGCAGCTCCGTCGGATCGGCCGACCCGTACAGGGCGATCCGGACGTACAGCCGCTTCGGCTTCCGCCCGAGCCCCGACTCGGCCATCGACGACCCTCGTGCGCAAGGAGGCAGGGGCTTTAGCCCTCCGGCCGGGCGGTGCGATTATCCCGCCGGCGCGATGGCGGATCGTGGAGCGCGCCGTCGCGTACGAGGTGATCGGCTCCCACCTCTGCTCCGTCCCCGTGCGCGTCGATGGGCGGACCGACGCCCGCTTCCTGTTCGACACCGGGATCGGCGTGACGGTACTGTCGCTCCGGCTGCTGGAGCGACTAGCACGTCGTCCGTCGGGCCGCGCGTTCACCGGTCGTCGCATGTCCGGCCAGTCCGTCGAGGTCCCGCTCTACGAGCTCGACGCGCTCGAGTGTGCCGGCGCTCGCTGGCCGTCGCCGGTCGTGGGCGGCCTCGACTTCGGGTCGTTCGGTCCGGTCGCGGACCGGATCGACGGGATCCTCTCGCTCGGCTGCTTTGAGCGGACCGGGGTGACGCTCGACCCCGGGGCCCGCACGCTCTCGGCGGCCGTTCGGCCACCGGACGCGTCCGCCGCGGAAGGCGTCGCGGTGGAGGCGGTTCGAGACGGCCCGTCGATCTCGCTGTTCGCTCCCCTCGTCCTCCCCGACGGGTCCCGGATCCGGGTCGAGGTCGATACGGGGTCGGACTCCTTGATCCTCGATTCGAAGCGGATGGAGACGCTCGGCCTCCGGCCCGAGCGCGGGGAGGTCACGACCCGCGAAGGAACCGACGAAACCGGGCACCGATACGTTCGGCACGCCGCCCGCCTCACGGGCCCGATCTTTCTCGACGGCGCCCCCAGCCGGTCCCAGACCGACCCACCCGTGATCTTCCAATCGATCATCTACGACGGGCTCGTCGGCTACGATTTCTTCCGTCGCTTCGTCACTTCGATCGACCTGGGCCGCGCTCAGCTCACCCTCGCCCGGGCTGGGACGCCGTAGGGCGCCGCGCCCGGCTCGTCGTCCGTCCACCGAACGAACCTCCCGCTGCGCGGTCGTCCATCTCCCGCAAAGCACAGGTTAACCGCCTCGTGCGCCGTGCCGAACGGTGCCGCTTCGGATTCGGCCGGCCGTGTCCGCGGACCTGCCGGGGATCGTGGCGGTCTACAACCACTGGGTCGAGCACTCCGCCGCGTCGTTCGAGCTCGTCCCCGTCCCGATCGAGGATCGGCGCGACTGGTTCCGCGACCACTCCCGAGGAGGTCGCCACCGGATCCTGGTCGCCGAGGGTGAGGCAGGGGGGCTGGACGGATGGGCGTCCACGAGTCAGTTCCGACCGCGGCGCGCCTACGACACCACGGTCGAGTCGTCGGTCTACGTCCGCCCCGGGACGGCGGGCCGTGGGATCGGCACCGCGCTCTACGCCGAGCTGTTCCGCGCCGTGGCCGATGAGGATATCGCCCGGATCGTCGCGGGCGTCTCGCTGCCGAACCCGGCGTCGATCGCGCTCCACCGACGATTCGGATTCCGGCACGTCGGGACGTTCACGAGCGTCGGCCGGAAGTTCGGCCGGTACTGGGACGTGGCCTGGTACGAGCGGCCGCTGCGGGTGGACGGGGCCGGACCCGAGGTGGGCGACCCCGCCACGGCCGCCGTTACGACTTCTTCTCCTCGTCCGAGCCCTTGAACCCCTTCTTGACGCCGGACCCGAACCCCTTCACGCCCCCGACGATCCCCCGGCCGACCTTGCCGACGACCTCGCCGGTCTCCTTCGCCACGTGCACCGTCTCCGCGCCCGCTCGCTGCCCAATCCCGACCGCGCGACCGCACGCGGGGCACGACTTCGCCCCTTCCGGCAGGTCGGCGGAGCACCCTTCGCACTTCATCGGCGACCCTCGCCGAAACGGAAGAGCCACCCCTACAAGACCGTTGTCCGCACCTTCCGACCGCCCCCGGCGCGGTCCCACCGACACGGCGCGGTCACCGTCTCGACGGCAGGTCGGGTACCCGCGACTCGCAGGGGCCGAGGTGTCACGTCGACGGGTTCGCTCGGACAGGGTCGCCCCCGCGGTCCTCCCCGCGGGCGACGGCCAGGCGGTTGAGCTCGGCGTAGGTGATCGCCCCATCGACGAACAGGTCGAACCGCCCGTCCCGCAGCACCTGGTCGCTCGCGCGACGGAGCAGGCCGAGCGTCGCATACGCCGCGCTCGGCCCGAAGCTCACGCGCTTCACCCCGAATCGGGCGAGTTTGGAGAGCGGGGGGAGACCCGGCCGAACCATGACGTTGACCGGGCACGCGACGGCTCGGACAAACTCCTCGATCGCCGGACTCTCGACGAGTCCCATCGGGTAGACG
>JASHXM010000148.1 GCA_030043545.1 Thermoplasmata archaeon
CGACGACCGTCGTCGTTCACTTCGCGCCGCTCGAGACCCTCTACTTCAATGAGACCGGTCTTCCCGACGGCTCGCTCTGGGCGGTCAACATCTCCTCGACCGTCGCCTACGGAGAGGTCGCCACGCACAGCTCGAGCTCCACGACCAGCTCGATCGGCTTCACCGTGCCCGCGGGCCATTACCAGTTCGACGTGACCGGTAAGCCGGCGATGTATCGGGCCGCGCCGCACCGCGGCTCGGTCTCGGTTGGCGACCGCTCCAAGACGAAGGCGATCCGGTTCTCGACGGTGAGCGTGCGGGTCCGCTTCGTGGAGCACGGTCTCCGTCCCGGGACCGAGTGGGGCGTGAATCTGACGGGTGCGGCGACCGAAGCGTTGACAGCCCGAGCGCCGGCGGCGATCTCGGTCGAGCTCCTCAACGGAACGTACGACTGGTCGGCGTGGAACTTCACCGTCCTGCACCCGACCCCCGCGCACGGCTCCGAGGTGATCGTCGCGCCGGGCCGATCCGTCACCCAGTCGGTGGCGTACGCGGCCGCGCCGCTCCACGCCCTCGAGCCGCGCCCCCCCTCCGAGGTTCGCGTCGGCAGCCCGGCGGCCCCGTCGGCGCTCCTCGCTCCCAATCGCGACTAACCTCGTCCCCTCGCCGGGGCTCCGTCCGGGCGAGGCGACCACCGGTGCGTCCAAGAGACCGGCGCAGAACCTTCGCCGGGCTCCAAAATCCGAGCCGTTCCAAGGGAATATCCCCGCCCGGAACTCCGCTCCTTTCGATGGCGCTCTTCCTCGCGGAACATACCCACCCCGCCGACCAGTGCCCGGCGCGCAACCCCGAGCTCGCCCCGCAGCTGCTCGCCCTGATCTCGAACGCAAGCCGCGGAGACCTCCGGGTCCGCGGCGAGGCCGTGGCGACCGGGGGTCACCACCTGTATCTGATCGTCGAAGGAGCGAGCGCGGACGCGGTCTCGCGCTACTTCGCCCCGTTCGGTCAGATCGGATCGCTCACGGTGACGCCAGCGTCCCATTGCGAGGAGGTGGTGGCTCGGGGGGCGTGCTAGAGCCGGCGGAGCGTACCGAGATGGCCTCCGCTCGACGACGGGACCGCGACGCGGGGAACGAGTCCACCCACCGTCCCCGAAGCCGGGCCGGCCGACCACAGCCGCCCGGTCGCGATCCGTCCCCACCGGTGGCGCGGAGTACGACCGCGCCACCCTCCCCCACCCCGAGCTCCCGGTCGACGGAGGCTCCCATCTCGACGTTCGGGCCCGCGAGGGCGAGTGGGGGACCCAACGGCTCGGGAGGAACGACGTATCGTCCCCAGACCGTCGGCGGGGACGTGGGCCCGGACGGATTTGAACCGTCGACCGACCGGTTATGAGCCGGTCGCTCTGAGCCGGACTAAGCTACGGGCCCGATGAGGACGAGGCGCCGCCGAGCGGAGTTTGGGGGAGTCGGGAAAACGACCCCGGCGCCCTTTCGAACCGCTGACCTTTCGGTTAACAGCCGATCGCTCTGCCACTGAGCTACGGCGGCACCGGAGCCGTCGAGCCGGCATCGCGCTAATAGCCTTTCCGGCCGGGCGGCGCGCGCGGCGCGTGCTCGGCGGCGCGGGTGCGCAGCTGCTCGATCAGCCCCTGCATGCGGTCCAGCGAGCGGTTCATCACGGTCCAGAACTCCCGAGCGCGGTCGGTCACCACCGCTCCATCGGCCGAGGGTTGGATCACGCCCTCCCGCTCGAGGAGGTGGAGCGAGTACCGGGTCTTGTGCACGGGAAGGTGGAGCGCCTCGCTGAGCCGAATGATCCCGATCGGCGGACTGCTCGACAGCTTCTCGAGGATCTCGACGTTCCGCGCGAGCAGCTCGAGCTCGCCCTCGATCCGGGCGACGAGCTGCGCCGACCCGTCGGCGTCCGCCGGGGGCTCGGGAGCGGGCGGCCCGGACGGCTCCTTACTCGAGCGCATCTCGGTTCCGGGAGTCGGTCCGCGTTACTTGAACGTTGTCGGGGAGGCCACGGCGGCGGACCGGGAGCTCCCCGCGCCCGACCGTTCCTCTGGGGGAGTCCGGTCGCAGTCGTCTTGGGGACGCGCGGGCTAGTGCCGGCATGAGCGGAACCCCCGCGCCGGCGGCGGGCGACCGCGATCCGGCGCTCCGACCGTTCCGCCGCGCGCTCGTGGGCGTCGACATCCAGCCGAATCGTCGCGAGCTGCTCGGCCCGACGCTGCGGATCGCCCACCAGCTCGCGGACGATCTCCTCGTCGTCCACGTCGTGCTCCGGCCCACCAGCGCCGCCTCCAACGAGAGTGACGGCACGCCCGCCAACTCGGAGGAGACCGCGATCGTGCGGGAGATCCGGACGGCGGCGACGACCGGACTCGGCGAGCGCGGCCGGGTCGTGCCGATCCAGATCCTGCACGGGGACCCGGCGCAACGGCTGAGCGAGTACGCCGCCTACGCGGAGTGCGACGTCCTGGTCCTCGGTCCTCGCGGGCGGACGTCGCTCGCCCGGGCGTTCCGCGGGAGCGTCGTCCGCGCCGTGCTCGCCGCGTCGCGCGCGCCCGTGCTCGTGTTGGGAGACCTTCCCCCGCCGGCGGCGGTGCACACGTCCGGGCCGACCTCGTAAGAACCGTAGGGAGCTCGTTCGGTCGCATGGGATTCGGCGCGCCCCCCGCCGCCCCTCAGGGGGTCGAGCAGCTCGGCGACTTCGCGACCGTCAACCGCCGGATCGGACTCCTCCTGGTCCTCGCCTGCGGCATCGGTGCCGTCGCCGCCTGCATCGCCGTCGCGCTCCTCGGCCTGATCGGGCTGTTCACGAACCTGTTCTACTACGGCCGGCTCTCCGTCTCGTTCGTCTCCCCCGCGGGAAACTCGCTCGGCTGGCTCGCGCTCGGGGTGCCGGTCGTCGGCGGACTGATCGTCGGGGCGATGGCCCGGTTCGGCTCGGAGCGGATCCGCGGCCACGGGATCCCCGAGGCGCTCGAAGCGATCCTGATCCACCGCAGCCGGATCGACCCCAAGGTCACGGTCCTCAAGCCGGTCGCGACCGCGATCTCGATCGGCTCGGGCGGCCCGTTCGGCGCCGAGGGTCCGATCATCATGACCGGCGGGGCGTTCGGCTCCGTCATCGGCCAGTTCGTCCGCGTCACCGCCGCCGAGCGGAAGACGCTCCTGGTCGCCGGGGCCGCCGCGGGAATGGCCGCGACGTTCAACAGCCCGATCGCGGCGGTGCTCCTCTCGATCGAGCTCCTGCTGTTCGAGTGGAAACCCCGCAGCCTCCTGCCGGTCGGCGGCGCCGTGGCCGTCGCCACCGCCCTCCGTTGGCAACTGCTCGGCCCGGGTCCGCTGTTCCCGATCCCGGCCTCTGCCGCCCCGACCGTCGACACGCTCGCGCTCGCGGCGCTCCTCGGCGTGCTCGTCGGAGGGGTCTCGATCGCCCTCACGACGGCGGTGTACGCCTCGGAGGACGGATTCCGAAAGCTCCCGATCCACTGGATGTGGTGGCCGGCGATCGGCGGGGTGGCGATCGGGGTCGGCGGGCTGATCGAACCTCGCGCGCTCGGCGTCGGATACAACTCGATCGACGCGATGCTCCTGGCGCAGC
>JASHXM010000017.1 GCA_030043545.1 Thermoplasmata archaeon
CCCTCGCCAAGCCGGGGATCACCGCCCTGATCTGCCTCGTCGCGGTCGGGGGGTTCGTCCTCGCGAGCCCGCGGTCGATCGACCTCCTCCGCCTCGCCGAGCTGGTCGCGACGGGGGCGGCCGCCAGCGCGGGCGCGGCGATGCTGAACCACTACCTGGACCGCGACCTCGACCGTCGGATGCGCCGGACCCGGGGCCGGCCGCTCGCGGTCGAGCCGTCCGTGCGGCCCGCGGCCGTCCTCGCCGCCGGGGTCGGCTTCCTGGCGGTCGGGATCGGGGCGGCCGCCTATCTCCTGAACCCGCTCACCGCGTTCTCGATCTTCCTGGGCGGGATCACCTACGTCGTCGTCTACACCGCCTGGCTGAAGCGTCGCTCGAGCTGGAACATCGTCATCGGCGGGTTCGCCGGGAGCGCGCCGGCGCTCGCGGGCAGCGCGGCGGCGGTCGGCAGCTGGACGGACGGGGTGATCGCCTTCGCCGTTCTCGTCTTCCTCTGGACCCCGCCCCACTTCTGGAACCTGGCGCTCCTCCTGCGCGACGACTACGCCCGCGCGGAACTGCCGATGCTCCCCCGGATGGACGATGTCGCCTTCTCGGGGAAGGTCGTCGTGGTGTCGGCCGCCCTCCTGATCCCCGCCGCGGTCCTGATCGGCATCACCGGCGCGATCGCCTGGCCGGTCCTCGCCGTGCTGATCGGGCTCGGCGCCGTCTTCACCGCGCTCTCGGCGCCGCTCTGGCGGGAGGTGACGCGCCCCGCGGCCCGCCGGGGATTCCTCTTCTCCGGGCCGTACCTCCTCGGCGTCGTCGCGGCGATCCTCGCGAACGCACCGCTGCTGCGCAGCGGCGTACCGGGCGTCCTCTGACCGGCCGCCGCGCGAAGCTTATTTCGACTCGACGTGCGTAGTTCCGGTCGATGCCTCACGGAGAAGCGGACCCGGGCTCCGCCGAGCGGGTGAAGGACACGGAGGTCGTGCTGCGCCGACTCGGCTACGCGCGCGTGGCGCCGGAACGCGCGGCGAGCGAGCCCGAGGCGACGTTCTGGGTGCAGGAGGCCGGCGTGCCGCGCCGGCGCTACCCGGTGTTCGTCCCCACGGAGCCTCCGACGCTGGCGGAGCGGATCGACCGATGGCTCACGGGACCGTCGGCGACCCCGCCGCCGCGTCGCCGCGCGATCTTCGTCGCCCCGACCGACGCGGCGGCCGACGCGGCGTGGGCGAAGCTCGCCGGCGTCGGGGACTCGGCGGTCGACCACGAGGTCGCGATCCTCGTCGTGCCGCCCGCGGCCCCGTCCGAGCCGGCGGCGCACTTCCACCTCCGGCGGGTCGATCCGAAGGAGCTGCTGCGGCTCGCGACCGGCGTGGTCGTCGGCCTCTTCCGCCGCGCGCAGGCGTCCGACGGCGCCTCGCAGGTCGATTTCGAGGAGATGCTCGCCCTCTTGCGCCAGCGGTTCGGGATCGACGTCCAGGGGTCGCTCGGGGTCCGGTCGGACGAGGACGCGCTGTTCCTCCTCTACCACCTCGCCCACCGCGACTCGTACGCGCCGGGCGACCTCGGGACGAACCTCCACCTGCTCGTGCTCAAGCCGACCGGGCCCGCCGCCCGGCTGCCGTGGTTCGCCGCCTGACCCCGGACGGACCTAGGGGTTAAGAACCGCACCGGCGGTGCGTCGCGCGGCGATGTCCGACCCCGCGTTCTCCTCGCCGTACGCCGCCCCGCCCGGGAGCTCCACGCCGGGGCCGGAGGTGACGCCCGCCGAAGGGAAGCGGGACCTCTGGGCGTTCTTCTGGCTCGCGCTCCTCAACACGGCGATCATCGCGGGCGCGGGGATCGCGACGTGGTGGTTCGTCCGGTAACGCCGCTCCGGCGGCACAACCATTATCTCGGCTTCCCCGCTCGGCGCGCCGCCGGCGCGGGGCCGTGGGGTAGCTTGGACCATCCTTCTTGCTTGGGGTGCAAGAGACTCCGATTCAAATTCGGACGGCCCCACCGGCCCCGGGGGGCGGGGTAGCGCCCGCAGGTCAGGACGAATGCCGCGTCGGTTCGTCGCCGAGCGGCGGCACGACCCGTACTACCGGGCCGCGCAGCGCGAAGGCCTTCGGTCGCGGGCGGCGTTCAAGCTCGCCGCGCTCGACGAGCGGTTCCGCCTCCTTCGGTCGGGCGACCGCGTCCTGGATCTCGGCGCCGCCCCGGGCGGCTGGTCGGTCGTCGCGGCGTCGCGGGTCGGCCCGCGCGGGGAGGTGGTCGCGGTCGACCTCCGGCCCGTCGACCCGATCGACGGGGTCGAGTACGTCCGCGGGCGGGTCGGCGACCCCGCGCTCGCGGGCCGGCTCGGCGCGGGCCGGTTCGACGTCGTCCTTTCCGACCTCTCCCCGCGCATCAGCGGCGCCTACGCCACCGACCACGCGCGCTCGGTGGCGCTCGTGCGGGCGGCGCTCGACCTCGCGCGCACCGTGCTACGGCCGGGGGGCGCATTCGCGGCGAAGGTGTTCGACGGCGATCTCGTCCCCGGGGTCGAGGCCGACCTCGCCCGGGAGTTCGCCTCCGTCCGACGCACGAAGCCGCCCGCGTCGCGGGAACGGTCGTCCGAGCTGTACCTCG
>JASHXM010000149.1 GCA_030043545.1 Thermoplasmata archaeon
GGGGCCGGCGTCGGCGGCTACATCCTCTACCTGAAGCAGACGACCCGGTTCACGTTCCGGCGGTACTTCGCCACCCATCCGGTCCGGCGGACCTACCTCGTGCTGTACCTGCCGCTCGGGGTGGCGTTCATGTTCGTCCTGCTGGGCCTCTCGTACGTCTACAGCACGCCGGGCCTCCCGTCGAACGCGGTCGACTACGTCCTCATCGTCGCGATCTTCATCGGGCTCACCGCGTTCGGGATCGACGCGCGTCACGAGATGGCCCGGATCCGGGCGTACGAGCGGGCGTTCGCGCAGTTCCTGTTCGAGATGGCCGATGCGATGCGGGGCGGGATCGATCCCGCGAAGGCGCTGGTCGAGCTCGCGAAGACGCATACCAACATCCTCGCGAAGCACCTGCGGATCGCGGCCGACTCGGTGCGGCTCGGTCGACCGTTCGAATCGATCCTCCGGGAGATGGTCGTCCCGATGCAGAGCCGGCTCATCGCCCGGTACGCCGGACTCGTGGCCGACGCCTCGGGCATCGGCGGGGAGACGGCGACGGTCGTCTACCGGGCCGCCAAAGACATGGACGACTTCGTGAAGATCGAGGAAGAGCGCGAAAAGCAACTGATGCTCCCGGTCGCGGTCATCTACATCGCTTTCGGGGTGCTGATGGCGGTGCTGTTCTCGCTGCTCTACATCGCGCCGACACTCGGGACCCTCAACGTCTCGTTCCTGGGGCTGGGCAACCCGTTGAGCGGATCTGGCGGCGGCCCGGCGACGGCGATCCCGAAGCTGACGTTCTCGACCCTCAAGGAGCGATTCTTCGAACTGATGGTGATCAACGCGTTGGGAACGGGGGCCATCATCGGGGCTTTTACGGAGGGGCGGGCCCGGTACGGAATCATTCACTCCCTCGGGCTGGTGGGCGCCACCGCGGTGGCCTTCCTAATCCTCTTCCCGTAAGCCGCGTCCGCTCTGACTCAGGGCGCATCGAACGGAATCGAAGCCGCTCCGATGAGTCCATCCGAATTGGTGACCGTCAACCCTACGGTATAATCCCCGGACGCAAGCCCTGGGCATTCGAACTCGCCACCGGTGCCAATCCCGTCGTTGCAGTCGGTATCGGTGCTCGCCCCCACCCCCGAGATCGTCCAATCGTAGAGGCTCACCGAGGCGTTATCCGCGCCTTTCGGCTGATATGACGAAAGACCGTCGAACACCGGGACGCTTGTCCCGGCGCTGCCCGAGACGTAGAATACCGATGCGATCGCGACTGGGGGAGACAGGGTCTCGGTGAACTCGTTCCCGAGTCCGGTCAGGAGTTGGAGGTCAAACGGACTAGAGGGGGCGAATGTGCCGGGCCCCGACCCGTAACCTAGGGCCCAGTACGACCGAGCGGGCAGGGCCCCGCAGCCAAGGTGAAAGCATGCTCCGAGGTTGAAGCTCAGGATCGCCGTGGCGTCCCCCGGGATGACGAGCGTCTTGCAGGGCTCCACCCCGAAGTTGGTGTCGCTGAGGTTGCTCGCATTGTAACAGGGCGATGAGGCGGACCCTCGGATCGACGCCGAGAAGTTGACCACTGGCAGGTGGTCGAGGAACAGATTATCGACATCGATTTGGTTGATGTCGAGGCTTGCCACCGTGAAGTTGGCCCACCCGAAGCAGTCGAGGCAAGCGTCGGAGGACGGGCAGCCCGGGTGCCCGCTACACGGTGTCTCTGTCACCCCGATGACTTTGATCGCCTCCAGTGCGCGATCATGGGTAATCGTCTCTTGGGCCTGGAGCTCTTTCTGATACGCCGCGACGAAGAAGGCGAACGCCGTCGCCGCCGCGACCACGATCACCACGAGCATCAGGGTGCCCACGATCTCGGCCAGGCCCCGGGAACGGCGGCGAAGTCGGCGTCGCATCGGACGGGCGACCGAGCCACCACCCATAGGCGGAGGCTCCGGAAAGTGCGTAGTACCCAGAGTTCTCCGTAGACACGCTTAGAGGCGGCGCCGTGCTCATCTCGACCGAGGTCGGGGTACCGCTCCATGGGCGTCCGTGTCGAGATCCCGGGGCTCGACACCATCATACCCGAGATCGGCGAAGGGAGGGTGGTCGTCGTCGAGAGCGGCGCCGACGCGGCGAAGAGCTTCTTCGTGCGGCGACTCAGCCTCACCGCCGGCCACGCCGGCTGGCCGGTCGCGTTCATCACGTCCCGCGACAAGGACGAGCTCGAGGCGCAGCTCGCGTCCGAGCGGGGCCCCACGATCCTCCCGGCGGGGTGGATCGGGATCCAGGAGCGGGACGCCCTCGAGGGGCTCGGCGAGCTGGGGACGGGAGGCGGTCTCCTGGCGATCGACTCGTTCTCGTTCCTCACGCTGGACCTCGCGCCGGACGCTCTCGCGCACTCGCTGCGGGAGCTCCGCACGAACTGCCGACGTCGGGGGACCACCGTGGTCCTCGCGACCGACCGGGGGATGTTCGACCCGCGTTCCGAAGCGATCGCAGTGCACCTGGCCGACGGACTCCTGCAGTTCCACACCCGCGAGGGACCCGAAGGGGCGGTCCGCTTCCTCCGCGTCCCCAAGTGGATGGACGGGAAGTTCGTCGAC
>JASHXM010000150.1 GCA_030043545.1 Thermoplasmata archaeon
TTCCCGAGCGTGACGAGGTCGGCGCGGAGCCCGAGCGACTCGTGGATCGTGCCGCGGCGCAGCCGGAACCCCGTGATCACCTCGTCGGCGATGACGAGCGCCCCGTGCCGGGCCGCGAGCGCGGAGATCGACTCGAGGAACCCCGGCCGCGGGGGAACGACCCCCATGTTGCCCGCGACCGGTTCGACGACAACCCCGGCGATCGAGGCGCCGTGCCGGTCGAACAGGCTCGCGAGCGCCTCGGGGTCGTTGTACGGGGCGACGAGCGTCTCGCCGACCACCGCGGGGGGGACCCCGGCGGAGTCGGGGAGCGAGTGGGTCGCGACCCCGGAGCCCGCCCGGGCGAGGAGGCCGTCGGAGTGGCCGTGGTAGCCGCCGGCGAACTTCACCACCTTGGTCCGGCCGGTGAACCCCCGCGCGACCCGGACCGCGCTCATCACCGCCTCCGTCCCGGAGCTGACGAACCGCATCCGCTCGAGCGCGGGAGCGGCGGCGCGGATCCGCTCGGCGAGCTCGTGCTCGGGCGGCGACGGCGCGCCGAACGTGAGCCCTCGCCGGGCGGCGGACCGAACGGCCGCGACGACCGCGGGGGGGGCGTTGCCGAGCAGGTTCGCGCCCCACGACCCGACCAGGTCGAGGTACCGTCGGCCGTCGACATCGACCAGGTACGCGCCGCGTCCCCGGGCGAAGAAGACCGGATCGCCTCCGACCGACCGGAACGAGCGCACCGGGCTGTTCACGCCGCCGACGAGCACCCGGCGGGCCCGCTTCCCGAACGCCCGCGAGCGGGGTCCCGGCGCCCCGCGGCTCACGGCAGGCCTTCGGCGAGGTCGAGCATCCGGTCCGGCGGGGCGCGCACGCAGGTGAAGATCGGCGTCTCGAGCGACGTGTACCGGCTCGCCTCGCTCGGGCGGAGCTCGCTCACGAGGTCGAGGAACTCGGACGGCTGGTTCGCCTCGAACGCGAGGATGAACTCCATGTCGTCGAGGCCGAACGAGTAGCCGGTGTGGATCCGGATCGCCGGGTACTTGTGCCCGACGCGGAAGTGCTCGCCCATGATCCGTCGACGCTCCTCGAACGGAAGGCCGTACCACTCGCGCTTCTTGGCGAACGGGTAGACGAACAGGTACGGGAGCCCGAGAGGGCGGCGCCGGGTCTCCGAGCCTTCCCCGCCGTGCGCGTGATCGCCGACGTACTCGGAGCGTCGGGCCATCCCGAGGTACGAGTACGGCATCTCGAGGTACGGACCCAACGGGGTCCCGAGAAGGCGCGCGTGGAGCTCCTGGATCGGTCCGAGGGCGGGCCCGATCGACCAGACGAGCAGCTCGACGTTCGCCTTGAGCCCGGTGAGCGCGTACGTGCGGACGGTCACTCCGGCCGGCGGATGCTCGACGACCTCGACGAACCGCCGCTTCCCCTCGGCCCGCTCGGGGGCGGGGCGACCCCGCCACTCGGAACGCAGGTGGAGGAACGAGTACTTCACGAAGTCACGGGGGCCGTCCTCGTCCGCGGTCGGCGCGCCCGCGGGGGGCGCGTCCGTCATGGGTCCTCCCGCGTCCAGCGCGCGAACTCTCGGGCGAAGTACGTCACGATCAGGTCGGCGCCCGCCCGTCGGATCGCCCCGAGCGTCTCCTCGACCGCCGGTCGTTCCTCGACGACGCCGCGCGCCGCCGCCGCCTTGATCATCGCGTACTCGCCGCTCACCTGGTACGCCGCGAGCGGCACGGCGAGGCGGCGACGGGCGCGCGCGAGCAGGTCGAGGCTCGTGAGCGCCGGCTTCACCATCACGAGGTCCGCCCCTTCGGCGGCGTCCTGCTCGAGCTCCCGGAGCGCCTCCCGCCCGTTCCGGTAGTCCATCTGGTAGCCACGCCGGTCCCCGAACTCCGGCGCCGACTGCTCGGCCTCCCGGAACGGCCCGTAGAAGGCGGAGGCGTGCTTCGACGCGTACGCCAGGATCGCCGTCGAGTCGTAGCCGCCCTGGTCGAGCGCGGCTCGGATCCGAGCGACCTGACCGTCCATCATCGCGCTCGGGGCGACGACCTCCGCGCCGGCCTCGGCGTGGACGCGGGCGACCCGGCCGAGTCGCTCGCAGGTCGCATCGTTGTCGACCGCGCCGGCGCGCACGACCCCGCAGTGGCCGTGGGAGGTGTAGGCGCATAGGCAGACATCGGTCGCGATGATCAGCTCCGGTGCGGCCCGCTTCATCGCCCGCACCGCCTGCGGCACCACTCCGTCCTTCGCCCAGGCGTCGGTCCCGTCCGGATCCTTCCGCCGCCCGACCCCGAACACCAGTACCGCCCGAATTCCTTCCGAACGGAGCGCGGCGGCGAGCTTCCCCAGGTCCGGCACGGAGTACCGATCGACGCCCGGCAGGGAGGCGATCGGTTCGGGGCCGCCGGCGCCCGGACGGACGAACACCGGATAGACGAGCCGCCGCAGTTCGACGTCGGTCTCCGCGACCCACTCCCGGAGGGCCCGGGTCCGTCGGAGCCGACGCAACCGGAGCGGTGGCTCGCCCGGCGCCGGGGCCCGAGCCGGGAGAGCGCTACGCGGTCGCATGTCGAAGCTCCCGCAGCAAACGGCCGGTAAATCGTTGTGCCGTCGAGGCCGGGGCGATCGAGACGGCCCGAAACCCGAGCCGGCGTGCCGCGAACCGGGAGCGCTCCCCCAGGACGACCAGCCGTACATCGCGCGCGATCCGGGCGAGCGCCGCATGGCCGAGCAGACGACGGAGCGACACGAGCCCGGACGGGCTCGTCACGACCAGCAGGTGCGCGGCGGCGAGCCGCCGGCGCACCCCGACGGGCAGACGCGGCGGGGCGCCGAGCCGATAGACGACCCGGTCGAGCACCCGGTGGCCCTGCCGCCGAAGGCTTCGGGCGAGACCGGGGCCGGCTCGGTCGGAGCGCAGGTGGAGGATGACGCGCGGCGGACGACGTCCGAGAGAACGGACGACGGCGGCGGCGCCGACCTTTCCGGGCGTCCGAACCCGTCGAACTCCCGCGTCCCGGAGCGCGCGGGCCGTCCGGGGCCCGACACCCCAGAACTCGGAGCGGCGCGTACGACCGGGGATCGCCCGCAGCCACGGCCGCACGCCGGCCTCCACCCCGGCCCGGCTCGTCACCACCACGGTGTCGGGGCTCGCCCGCTCCAGGGCGGCCGTGAGCCACTTCGTTGCAGGGACCGGGCGAACGCTCACGGTCGCGATCCGGAGCACCCGTACACGACGCTTTCGCAAGCACTCGTCGACGCCGTCGAGCGAGCCGGGGGCCGCCGCGAGCACGACGGTCGGCGGCGGGGAGCGGCGGACCGGCGGCGGCAGGGCGCTCACCGACCCGCGCGGTCGAGCAGTCCGAGCGCTCCGGCCTGGGTCATCGTCCGGCTGAGGCGGGCCCCGAGCTGGGCCGCGCTTCGGGTCGGTGACTCAAGTCGCTGCCGCAGGCTCGTGCGCCCGTCCGCGGTCAACACCTCGCCGATCAGGGTGACCGTGCCGCGCCGCCGGGTGGCGAGGGCGCCGAGGGGCAGACGGCAGTCGCCACCCAGACCCGCGGCGAACGCCCGCTCGGCGTCGATGCAGGCGTGGGTCGATCGATGGTCGATCCGCCGGGCGATCGCCGTCGTGGCGGGGTCGTCGGCCCGGGTGAGGATCGCCAGGGCCCCTTGGGCCGGGGCCGGGACGAACGCGCGCGTCGGGAGGATCCGATCTATCTCCGCCACCCGCCCCAACCGCGTGACGCCGGCCACGGCGACGATCACCGCGTCGACGCGGCCGTCGCGAACGAAGCGGATGCGGCTGTCGACGTTCCCGCGGATCTCCACGACGCGGAGGTCGGGACGCCACCGAAGGAGCTGCGCCCGGCGCCGGGGGCTGCTCGAGCCGATCCGGGTGCCCCGCGCGAGCGGTGCTCGACGGGCGCCCCGGCGGACGATGAGGCAGTCTCGCGGATCCGCCCGTGCGGGAGTCGCGGCCAGGACGAGCCGCGGGTCGAGTCGGATCGGGAGGTCCTTCGCGCTGTGGACCGCGAGGTCGACTTCCCCGTCGACGAGCGCCCGGTCGAGGCGGTCCGTGAAGTCGGGGGACCCTCCGGGCGAGCGATTGCGATCTCCGCTCGCGTCGAGGGGGACGACCTGGAACCGGGTCCCGCGGGCCCGCCGGGCGAGCCGAGCGACGACCGTCTCCGTCTGGGTCCGCGCGAGGAGGCTGCGCCGCGTTCCGACGCGGAGCCGGTCGTTCACGGGTCGGACGGGGAGGACGAGAACAGCTCGACGGTGAACCGTCGCAGCCGCTCGGACGCGGCCCCGGGCGGCAGCGAGCGCATCCGCGACGCCGCAGGCCCGAGCAGGCGCGCCACCAACCGCCGGGTGAGCCGGTCGACCGCGGCTTCCTGCGCCGGCGTCAGCTCGCCCAGGTACCGCCGGGCGGTCGCCAGCTCCGAAAGACGGGTCGCTTCCGCCGACCGGTACAGCGTGGCGACCCACGGTTCGGCGAGCATCCCTTGGATCCGATCGGTGCACCGCTGTACGTGGTCGTCGAGCGATGCGTCGGGGGGGGCCCGCCCGGGCGCCGGCCGTTCGAGATCGTGGAGCTCTTTGAGGTCAACGAGGCGGACGTTCGGGAGCGCGCGGACGGCCGGGTCGATGTTCCGGGGCATGCCGAGGTCGATCAGAACGACCGGCCGGTCGGTCGGAATGTGCGAGGCCCGCACTCCTCGGTCGCCGAACTTGGCTGCGGTCACGATCGCATCGGCGCTCCGGGCCGCCTCCTCGAGCCGACGTCCGTCCACGGCCTCCGCGCCGATCGCCCGCAGGAACGGGTCGGAGGGGGGCCGCCGGTGATAGACGATCGTGACCCGGGCGTACGGGGCGACGCTCCGGGCGACCTCCCGGCCGACGACCCCGGCCCCGACGACCACGACGTGGGGACGCGGGCGGTCGAGCCAGCTCCGGAGGTGGACGGCGGCGACGGACGCGATCGACCGGGTCGCGCGGCTCTTCGGGTAGAGCTGATCGGCCGCCGCCGTGGCCGCCGAGAGGATCGCGCGAAGGATCGGTCGGGGGTGGCGGCTCAGAACCCGGCCCGCGGCGAGCCGGACCTGGCCCCGCACCTCCGCTTCCCCGACCGCGAGCGACTCGCGGCCGGTGGCTACGGAGAAGACGTGCTCGACCACCTCCGCGCCCTCCCGGAGCGTCCACGCGGTCCCGCCGAGTGGCAGCGAGGCACGCCACCGTTCGGCCTCCCCCGCATCTCGGGCGAGCCCGAGGATCTCCACTCGATGGCAGGTGGTCACGAGCGCGAGCTCCTCGAGGCCGGGGGAGCGAGCGAATCGAGCGGCGAGGGACTCCGTCGTGGTCTCGCGGGCGATCGCTTCCAGGGCATCGATCGAGGTCGTGCCGAGGCTGCACTCGAGCCCGAAGAGGGAGAGCGCGGCCGGCCCTCCCGGCGCCGTCCCCCGCCCGTCCGAGGAGGTCAAGAGACTCCCCCCCGCGCGCACAGAGCCGAGCGGTGCCGACGCCATCGGTAGACCCTCCGTCTCCGTTCGCAGTGCGGCCGGCCTTC
>JASHXM010000151.1 GCA_030043545.1 Thermoplasmata archaeon
GTCGCCGCGAGGAGCGCCCAGGGGCCGACCCAGGTCGGAATCCGGGCGCCGACCCGACTCACAAGGTGCTGGAGTCGGGCGTACCGCTCCGACCGTTCGGTCCACAGGAGTCGAACCGAGCCCGCGTCGGCGACCGCGCCCAGATCGTTCCGCGCGAGGTCGACGAGCATCCGATGCTCGGCGAGCTCCTTCGGGTCGCGGGAGAGCGGGCGGCGGCCCCGGCTCCGGCGCACCGGCAACGTGCCCGCGATGGGGTTGACGACCGCCCGGCGACCGGTGCGTTCCACGACGGACTCGGGGGTCGCGCCGACGATCTCGCGATCGCCGAACCGGAGATAGTAGAAGAACGCGAACCGCTCGCTCGAGCGCAGACGCCCCGCGCGGACGAGCAGGTCGGCGGGCCGCCGGAACGTCCGGCGGTGGGCGAGCACGATCTGGAACGCCTCCCCGGCCCGGATCTCCTCCACGAGGCGGGCGACGGACCGCTCGTACCCCGCCCGGGGGAGAGAGTCGGCGAGCGGTCGGAGCGGGCCGACGTTCGCGAGCCGGGACCTCCGACGGGCGGGGACCCGGGCGCTGACGAGCCGGGGAACCTCGGCGATCTCGCCGAGCGGGAACGGGCTCCCGGACGGGAACGAGCGGAGGGCGGGCTCGAATAGACCCACGGCGTCGAACCCGACGTAGCCGACGATCCCGCCGTCCCGGTGCCGGGTGAGGTAGCGGCGGGTCGCGCGATCCAGCTCGAGCGGCTCCGAGCCTCGGTCGAGCGCGACGGTTCGGTCCGCCCCCGCGAACCAGGAGGCGGTCCCCGACCGCTCGTCGTGGGCGCCGCGTTCGAAGTAGCCGACGCACTCCTCCCGACCGGCGGCGTCGGTGAACCGGTCCCACGGGTCGGTCACGACGCGACCTCCTCGACGAGCGCGCGGTGGAGCGCGCGCAGCACCCGAGTCGCCTGACGCTCCGGGACGGCGAGCGACAGGGCCCGCGGGGTGGCGCTGAACCCCTCGGCCCCCCGGACCGCCTCCGCCGGCAATCGGTCGACGTCCGCCAGGACCCCGTCCCCGATCACGGTGACGAGGGCGACCCGGAACGGCCCCTCGGCGTCGACCGCGTCGTCCTGCGTGATTGGCGCAAGCGAGCGCAGCGCCGGGAGCACGCCGGGCGGATCCAGGACGATCGACAGCAACGCTGAGGAGGTGAACAACTGCACGACGTTCACCCCGGCCGTCGCGAGCCGCTGGGCGACCTCGGCGACGATCCCGGGACGCTGGCGTCCACCCGGCACGCGGAGGCGGAGGAGCCGCAGCGGCGTGAGCGACGTCATCGCCCGGTTGCGCCGTCGGGCCCGGGCGGGGCCGATCGTGGTCGCGATCGTCGGGTCCTCGAACGAACGGACCGTGAGCGTGACCCCCGCCGCCCGCGCCGGTTCGATTGTGAGCGGGTGCAGCACCCGCGCCCCGAACTGCGCGAGCTCCTCCGCCTCCTCGTAGGAGAGGGCGGGGATCGGTCGCGCGGCCGGCACCTCCCGGGGATCCGCGGAGTAGACGGCGACGTGCCGCTTCACCAGGTCGACCTGGCCGGCGTCGAGGATCGCGCCGATCCCGGCCGCGGTGTAGTCGGAGCCGCCGCGCCCGAGCGTCGCGACCCGCCCTTCCAGGCTGCGCCCGAAGTACCCCGTCACGACCGGCACGTCGCCGCGGGCGAGCAGCCGGCCCAGCCCCCGGCGGACCGCGGAGCGGGAGCGGTCGAGCCGAAGGCACGACGCTCCGTACGCGTTGTCGGTGATCAAGCCCAGGTGGTCGGCCTCGACCGGCACCGCCGGCACCCCGGACTCCTGGAGGCGCGCCGACAGCCAGTGGACCGCGATCCGCTCCCCCTGGCTGCGGATCCGATCGGCGAGCGGCAGGTCGACCCCCCGCGCTCGCTCGAGGAGACCGAACAGGTGTCCGAGACGCTCGACGTGCCGCGCGCCCGCCGGAGGGAGGCCGGGGTGTCGCTCCGCGATCGCCGAGACCGCGTCCGCGTGGAGCCGCGACGCCCGCGGGTGCCGGATCGCGGACTCGAGGCGGTCGGTCACCCCCTCACGGGCGGAGGCGACGACGACGGTCGGGCCGGCGGCGGCCCGGATCGCCGAGGCGATCCCCGCCGGGTGTTCGAGCGAGGCCCCGCCGAACTTGATCACGCGCGGCGGGCCGCGGCGCGCGCGGGCGGTCACGGTCCCCTCCGCGGAACGTACCCCGAGTCGACCGCCAGCTCGGCGTTGAGCACGGAGCCTCCGGCGCCGCCCCGGACGGCGTTGTGCGAGAGCACGAAGAATCGAAGGAACGGCGGCTCCCACCGGATCCGCCCGACGCTGACCGCCATCCCCCGGGCCCGCACGGGGCGGCCCGCCCAACGGTCGCGGACCGGCTGGGGACGGTCCGGCTCGCGCCGGAGCTCCACCGGCGGGTGCGGGGCGGTCGGGAGCTCGCGTCCAGCGAGCGGATCGAAGCCCCGCCACGCCGACGCCAGCGCCGCGAGGGACGGCCGGCGCGACGTCTCGACGGTGACCGCCTCCAGGTGGCCCTCCCGCGTGGCGACCCGGGCGCAGTGGGCGATGATCGGGAACCCGGCCGGGCGGATCAGTCCGGCGCGCCGGCCGCCGAGCATCCGCGCGGACTCGCGCGCGATCTTCTCCTCCTCCTCGGCGATGAACGGGACGACGTTGTCGGTGACGGCGAGCGACGGCACGCCCGGGTACCCGGCGCCCGAGAGCGCCTGATAGGTGGCGACGTGCACCGCGCGGGGTTGCAGCAGCCCCACGACCGGAGCGAGCGCGACCACGAGTCCGGCCGCGGAGCAGTTCGGGTTGGTGACGAGCGCGCCGCGCGACCGGGGACGGCCGAGCAGCCGGAGGTGGTCCGCGTTCACCTCAGGAACGAGCAGGGGGACCGACGGGTCCATCCGATGGTCCGCGGCGTTGGAGAAGACGGAGATCCCGCGGCGCACCAGCTCCCGCTCGATCGGGCCGGCCGTGCCGGACGGCAGCGCCGAGAAGACGACCCGCACGCCGTCGCGGGCGAGCCGGCCGGGGGTCGCGCCTCGGAGCGGTACCTCCGCGAGCGGCTCGGGCGGCGGCTCCGCCAGCAGCCAGACGTCCCCGAGCCGCCGGCCGACCGACCGCTCCCGCGCGATCAGCGCCGGCGGAGCGAACGTCGGGTGATCGGCGAGCAGTCGAGCGAAATGCTGGCCGATGTAACCGCTCGCCCCCAGGATGGCGGTCGGCATCCGCTCGGCGGTCACGGGAGGAATCCTCCGGAGAGCGCGAGGTCCGCGAGGCAGAACGCGGTGACGCTCTCGACGACGACCACGGCCCGCGGCACGATGCACGGGTCGTGTCGGCCGGTGACGACCAGCTCGGCCGGCGTCCGATCGCCGAGGTGCACGGTCGTCTGGGCCTTAGCGATCGACGACGCCGGCTTCACCGCGACCCGGAAGACGATCGGCATCCCCGTGGCGAGGCCGCCGAGGATCCCCCCCGCGTGGTTCGTCGCGGTCCGGATCGTCCCGTCGCGGACCAGGAACGGGTCGTTGTGCTCGCTGCCGCGCATCCGCGCGGCTCGGAACCCGGCCCCGAACTCGATCGCCTTCACCGCGGGGATCGCGAAGACGGCGTGGGCGATCACCGACTCGATCGGGTCGAAGAACGGCTCGCCGAGACCGACCGGCACCCCGGTCGCGCGGGCCTCCACGACCCCGCCCAGGCTGTCCCCGTCGCGACGGGCGACGGAGATCGCTTCCTCCATCCGGGAGGCGGCCGCCGCGTCGGGGGTGCCGACCTCGTTCGCCGCGCTCGCGGCGGCGAGCGTCCGAAGCGGCGCCTCCTCGGCGACGGTCGCGTCGACCGTTCCGATCGAGCGCGTGAAGGCGACGACCTCGATCCCCTTCGACGCGAGCATCCCCTGGGCGATCGCCCCGGCGACGACGAGGCCGACGGTCATCCGACCGGAGAAGATCCCGCCGCCGGAGAGATCCGCCTCAGGACCGTACCGGATCCGCGCGGGGTAGTCGGCGTGGCCCGGACGCGGCGTGTCCCGCATCCGGTCGTATGGCTCTCGCCGGACGTCCTCGTTGGCGACGTGCGCCCGGAACCGGCTGCCGGTCGCGCGCCCGTCGGCGACGCCCGAGTCGACGACCAGGTGATCCTCCTCCTGACGCTTCGTGGCGAGCCGACGGCCGACCGGACGGCGACGGTCGAGCGCCGCCTGGACCGACGGGACGTCGATCGGCGTGCCGGCCGGCAGGCCCTCGATCGTCACCCCGACCTCGGGGCCGTGGCTCGTGCCGAAGATCCCGACCCGGAACCGCCGACCGAACTCCATCATCGGACCCGACCTCCCCCGGCCAGCTGGTCCAGAGTCGCCCAGAAGCCCGGGAACGACTTTCGCACCGCCTCGGCGTCCCCCACGACCGACGGACCGGTCGCGGCGAGCGCCCCGACGGCCGCGCTCATCACCACGCGGTGATCCGTCGACCGAAGCCGCGTCACCGGGGTGATGCGCGTCGCGCCGACGATCTCGAGCGCGCCGTGGCGAAGGGCCGCCCGGGCGCCGAGCGCCCGAGCGAGGCGAGCGGTCTCGGACCGTCGGTCCGACTCCTTCGCGGCCGCATGGGCCGCGCCCCTAAGCCGGCTCCGTCCCGGGGCGACCGCCGCGAGCACGCCGGCCAGTGGGTAGAGGTCCGGGGAGTCCGTGAGGTCGACGGAGAACGGCCGCCGGTGCTGCGACGAGACGGTGGTTCCCGTTCGGCGCCGGGCGACGGAGGCGCCGAATCGGGCGAGGAGCGGAAGCACGGCGAGATCCGCCTGGGGCCAGGTGTCCGGCAGGCCGACGACCGTCACGGAGCCGCCGCCGACCGCCGCCGCGGCCCAGAGGTAGGCCGCGGAGGAGGCATCGCCGGGGACGTCGAACCGGCGGCCGGCATACCGTTGTCCCCCCGCGATCGCGAACCCCCGGGGCCGGGCGCGCACCGCGATGCCGCTGGAGCGGAGCACCGCGCGCGTCGCGTCGATGTACGGCCGGGAGACCGG
>JASHXM010000152.1 GCA_030043545.1 Thermoplasmata archaeon
CCGAGACGGCGTCGCGCCGGCCGCTCGAGCGACAGTCCGACCACTTCGACGGCCCCACGCATCTGCTGAGCGACGCGGAGCAGTACTGCGCGTTCGCCCGGTTCTGCGACCCCGGCGGCAAGATCTGGTCCCTCATCTCGCGCACCGACGATCCCCAGGTCCGGGAGCTCGTGATCCGGGAGGCGGCGCACTGTCCCGCCGGGCGACTCGTCCTCCGGGAGAAGTCGACCGGCAAGGTGATCGAGCCGGAACTCCCCCCCTCGATCGGACTGGTGGAGGACCCGGCGATGGGCTGCAGCGGTCCCCTGTGGGTGCGCGGGGGGATCCGGGTGGAGTCGGCGAACGGGGTCCCGTACGAAGTTCGCAACCGGCTCACTCTCTGCCGATGCGGCGCGTCGACGAACATGCCGTTCTGCAACGGGAGCCACGCTTCGATACGGTTCCAGGATGGGCTCCGGTGATCGGTCCGGGAGGTCCGCGCTCGTCCGCGCGGCCCTCCTCGGCACCGCGAGGCGCATGACCGCGGGCGACACCCGCCCTCCCGAGGAGTTCCCCCCGGTCCGCGTCCGGGTCGACCAGCAGCAGCAGTACCGATTCCAGGTCTCCTATCCGGGGAGCGGCCTCCCGTCGCTCACGGTCGACGAGGCCGCCCCGATCGGCACCGGGGCGGGACCGGATCCCGCGCAAGCCCTCGCGGGGGCCCTGGGGCACTGCCTCAGCTCGACGCTGTTCAACTCGCTCGAGCGGGCCCGGGTGCGCACGACTCCGATCCGCACGGCGGTGACGGTCCGCTACCACCGAAACGATCGGGGACGCAAGCGGATCGAGTCGGTCGAGGTCGAGGTCGGATGCGCTCCGGTGGACGAGGCCGACCGACCCCGCTTCGACCGGTGCGTCGCCGTCTTCGAGGAGTACTGTACGGTCACCGGCTCGGTCCGGGAGGGGATCCGGGTCCGCGCGGACGTGCGTCCTCCGACCGCGGACGCCTCCGCCCGGAGTCCGCCATGAACGGGCTCGGCGCCGTGGGTGGGGAGGGCCGCGGGCGGATCGTCGCTGGGGTCGCCCACTCGATGGAGATGGGGGAGACTCGGGGTCGGACGCTCTTCCCATCACCCGAATTCAGCCACTGGCCGCCGTTCGAGGCCCTCGTGGAGGTGACGACGGTCGGGGCCCCGGATCCCGACCTCCATCCCCATGCGGAGGAGGAGGTCGTGAACTACGTGATCTCCGGCAGCCTGCTCCACTACGACGAGCAACGCCGGGCGACCGAGGTCCCGGCCGGCTCGGTGAGCCTGTTCTCGACCGTCCGTCGCCAGATGCACGATCTCGGACCGAAGCCCAGCACCACGGCCCACTGGCTCTCGCTGATCCTCCGCCTTCCCCGCGGAGCGACCGATCCCGCCGCGGCCCACCAGGTCGCCCCGGCGACCCGGCTGCCGGCGTTGGCCCCGGGCGTCATGGAAGGGAGCCTCGTCGGCGCCTCCGGGCCGATCCGCTCGCAGCTCGGTCTCGAGATGCGCGATCTGCGGTGGTCGGAGGACCGCCAGGTGGTCCTCCGGGCCGGGCGCAGCGAACTCCTGTACGTCGTGGATGGTCACGCCCGGGCCGCCGACGAGGACCTGCCCGCGGGAAGCGGACTCCTCGCCGACGGGCTGACGTCCGTTCCCGTCTGGGGGGCCCGGGGCACCCGTCTGGTCCACGCGTCGGTGGGCAGTCGGCCGTAGTGGAACGAGCGCACCGTCCCGTCGGTCGATTCCTCGCAACCGGCGCACGGACCGCTACCGTGAGGCTGGGTCGAGCGCGAGTGTCGGAGGGGGGATTTGAACCCCCGGCCCCAGGATCTCTCCCGCGACGCCGCCGGCGTCCCGCTATGAGTCCCGTGCTCTACCAGGCTGAGCCACTCCGACAGGGCAAGGACGGACGGGCGCCGCCACGTTGGCCTACGGGGTCGTATCGTCGTCGCCCGTCGCGGGGGCCGCGGGCGCCGCCGGGGAGTCGACGGCATCGACCGGTGCGGGGGGCGGGATGACCTCGTCGACGATCGTGCCGAGGACCTCCGAGCGGCGGATCTCGATCTTCTTGAGCGGATAGAGCGACTTGACACCGTGGGAGAGCGCCTTGGCGAGCTCTCCCTGGAGCATCTCCGCGACAAACTGGGGCGCCGAACGCTGCGACGCCTCGGTCGTCAGGATCTCGACGATCCGGTGGCGCAGCTCCGCCCGCAGGCGCGTCTGGAGCCGCTGTTCGCCGACCGCGACCGGTTTGAGGACGATCTGAACGCCGTCCTTGGTCGTCACCGTCACCGCGGAGTCGATCTTCGACCGCTTGCGACGGGCGAGCCGCCGGACGTAGTCGGAGGTGAGGTCGTGGCCGACGAACCGGGCCTCCGCCGTGCCGTCGCCCGACAGCCGCTCGATCTGGAACCGGAGCTTGACGTGGGCCTTCCCGGCGTCCTGGGTACCGGACATCTCGGGCAGGGTCGCCTCGACGGTCCGGCCGACCACCTGCTCGGGCTCACTGGCGGGGGTCTCCCCGAGCTCGACGTGCTGGAACAGACCGGGAGCCTTCACCTTGATCCAGTGCTTCGACCGCCACTTGTCCTTCACGCCCCGAGCCACGGCGGGCTTCCGGGCGGCGGTCTCCTTCTCGGCCATCGAGCGCGCCGCGGAGCGGGGTAGCCTACTTAACCGTGACGTGGACGCGAGGTCGCGGGAACGGCCGCCGGTCACCGGCGGAGGCCGGCGCCGCGCCCGACCGGGCGGGCCGATTCCCCAAACTACATATCCTGAACCTAGTTGCGCGCGCCGTGGCGGCGTCCCGACCGGCTCCGGCGCTCGGGTCGCGGGCGTCGGCGGCCGAGCTCCGA
>JASHXM010000153.1 GCA_030043545.1 Thermoplasmata archaeon
GTACGGGACGTTCACGTTCCCGTACGGCCCCGTTTCGATGGGGGTCCCGGAGGCTGGACGGTTCGACCTGCGGACGTACGGGGAGCGGATTCTCGAACTGACGCCGGTCGGCGGCTTCAAGGCCCGGCGCGTCGCGGAAGGTGCGATCGGTCTCCCGGTGCACGACGCCGCCCTCCGGGTCGAACGGCTCGCGGGGAGCGTGAGCGCGTCGCACGTGGCGGCGTACCTGGCCGCCGCCGAGTCGGCGGAAGGCCGCGGGGTGCCGTCGTCGGAGCTGTTCGCTCGCGCCCTCGCCCAGGAGCTGCAGCGGATCTATAACCACCTCCGCCTGATCGGCCGGATCGCCGAGGCGGCGAGCCAGAACGTCGGCGTCGCCCAGACTCACGCCCTCGGCGAAGAGGTGCTGCGGCTCCAGGCGTCCGCGTTCGGCCATCGCTGGCTGTTCGGAGCGCTCCTTCCGGAGGGTCCGCGCCGCCGGTTGGACGCGGTCGACCGGACAGCGCTCGGCGCCCGCATCGACCGGGTCGGACGGGAGTTCGAGGCCCTGTGGGAGCTGTTCCTCGAATCGAGGACGTTCATCGACCGGATCCAGTCGACCGGCCCGCTCACGCGCGAGGAGGTCGTCCGCGGCGGTGCGGTCGGACCGACGCTCCGCGCGTGCGGGGTTGAGTGGGACGATCGCCTTCGGGCCGCGACCCCGCCGTACACGGACCTGTTCGTCGCGCTCCCGAACGAGACCGGCGGCGATGCATTGGCCCGGGTCCTGGTGCGGGGGGCGGAGATCCGAGCCAGCCTCCTCCTCTTGGAGCAGCTGTTCGATCGGTGGCCGGCGGACGGCGGCGCGCTCGAGCCCCCGGCCGACCCGGTCGCACCGCACCGGGGGCTGGCCCGGGTCGAGGCTCCGAGCGGGGACCTCGTCTACGACGTGACCGTCGTCGACGGGACGGTCCGATCGCTCGGCTTCCGTTCGCCGAGCCAGGCGAACTGGCCGGTGTTCGCCGCTTCGATGCGGGACGCCGTCTTCACCGACTTCCACTTCGACTTCGAGAGCTTCGGCCTGCTCTTCGCCGAAACGGACGGCTGAGCGCGATGTCGGGATGGCTCGGCCGCTCGGTCCGTCGCGGGATCCTCACGACCCGGTACCCGACCGACCCCGCCACCGACGAGGAGGTGCCGGCGACCGCTCGAGCGCCGGTCCTGCCCGCGGGGGGGCTCCCGTCGGACCGCGCGATGGCGGCGTGCCCGGTCCGGGCGATCGACGCGGACGGGGTGGACCCCGGCCGGTGCATCCGATGCGCCCGCTGCCTCGCCCACGGGTTCGAGTTCGCCGGTCCGGTCGAGGCGGCGACCCCGACCCGTCGTCCTGCGGGGAACCCCGGGACGGCGCGGGCGAGCGGGCGGGCCCCGCTCGCGGCGCTCGGCCGGTCCCTCCACGTCTTCCTGGTGGACGTCGGCAGTTGCAACGCCTGCAACCTCGAGGTGCTCTCGTTGGCCCATCCGCAGTACGACGCCAGCCGACTCGGGATCTTCTTCACGAACTCGCCCCGGCACGCCGATGTGCTCGTCGTCGTCGGCGTCCCCACGACCGAGATGGTCGAGCCGCTGCGACGCGCCTTCGAGGCGATGCCCGCGCCGAAGGCGGTCGTGGCAACCGGGGCGTGCGCGATCGGCGGCGGGGTGTTCGCGGGCGGGGTCGGGCTCCTGGAGTCGGTTGACCGGATCGTCCCCGTCGACCGGTTCGTCCCGGGCTGCCCCCCTCCGCCGGTCGAGATCCTGGACGCGCTGCTCCAGCTCACCGGCCGGGGACGCGCGGAGGCCGGCCGATGACGCTCGCGCCCGCGGGGGTCGTGCTGAGCGCCGCCGTGATCGGGCTGTTCGCGTCCGCCCCCGTCTCGCTGTACCGGCGGCGCGCGGGGTACACGGTGGCGCTGGCCGCGTCCCTCCTCCTGCTCGTCAGCGCGATCGTCGCCCTGGCGACCGGTCGGATCGATGGGCTCGGGTGGACCGGGCCGCTGGGCGACCCCGAGGGACTCGCGCTCGATGGCCTCTCGGCGTTCTTCGCCCTCGCGGCGGCGATCGTCTGGACGGCGACGAGCGGCTACTCGGTGTTCTACGACGAGCGCGGCGGGCCGCTCCTCGCCTGCTGCTACGGGCTGACGCTCGGGTCGATCGCGCTGCTCGTCACGGCGTCGAGCTTCCTCCTCTTCCTCGTCGGCTGGGAGATCATGACCCTCGCCTCGTACGGGATGATCCTGCAGGCGAGCGGACGGTCCGACCGCATCTTCTCCGCGGCGTTCGTCTTTCTCGCCTTCGGTGAGGCGAGCACGCTGCTGGTGATCGTCGCGATCGCGGCGCTTCGGGTCGGTGCGGGGTCGTTCGCGGTCGGCGGCCCCGCGCTCGGCGGGACGCTGGCGAGCGTCGCCTTCGTCGCGGCGGTGATCGGCTTCGGGCTCAAGATGGGGGTCGCTCCGTTCCACCTCAGCGAGTGGCTGCCGATCGCCCACTCCTCGGCCCCGTCGAACGCGTCCGCCGTGCTGAGCTCGACGCTGACGCTCGCCGGGGCCTACGGGCTCTTCCGCGTGGTGAGCTCCCTCGGCCCGCCGGCGGCCTGGTGGGGCGGTCTCACGCTCGCCATCGGAGCGGTGTCGGTCCTCTTGGGCGCGCTGTTCGCCTCCGTGAGCGAGCACACGAAAGGTCTTCCGGCGTACAGCACGATCGAGAACAACGGGCTCGTGCTCGTGGCGCTCGGCACTGCGCTCGTGGCGGAGGCGTACGGGCTGACCGCGCTCGCCGTCTTCGCCCTGTTCGCGGCGTTCTACCAGGCGATCGCCCACGCGGTCGCCAAGACCGCGTTGTTCCTCTCGGCCGGTTACATCGAGCACGTCGCCCACACCTTCGACCTCACGGGGGTCGCGGGCGCGGTGAAAGGCTCCGATCCGGGAGAGTCCACCGGAACCCTGGTCGCGGCGCTGAGCTTGGCCGCCGCCCCGCCCCTGGCGGGGTTCGTCTCGGAGTGGATGGTCCTCGAGTCGCTGTTCCAGTCGTACCGGTTCCCGACCGCGGCAGCCCAGCTCCTGGGACTCCTGGCGGGCGCCGCCGTCGCGCTGGCGGCCGGCCTGATCGCGGTCGCCATGGTGAAGTTCGTCGGCTTCGCCCTGCTCTGGAAGCCCCGCGGCCGTCCGGTAGCGCCGCGGGCCGCCGGGCTCGGGACGGTCGTGGGGGGCGTGGGGGCGGTCGTCATCGCCCTCGGCGTGGGCGCCCC
>JASHXM010000154.1 GCA_030043545.1 Thermoplasmata archaeon
GACCCGAATCGCGGGGCGGCTGATTCCGGCCGAGGCCCCGAGTCCAGCCGAAGGGGCGCCTCCGCTGGTCGCTGCGGCCGACACGCTCGACCTCGCGAACGGAACGTTGCTGACCGGCAACGCGGTGCTGGCCGACGGTTTGTCGCCCGAGGGGATGGCTTACGATCCGACCAACGGGCTGGTGTATGTGGCGGACGAGAGCACCGACAATGTCGAGGAGGTGTCGGTCGCGAACGAGACCGTGGTCGGAGCGATTCCGGCCGGGTCAAATCCTATCGAGCTCGCCTACGACCCCGCCCAGCAGCAGCTGTTCGTGGACAACTACGGTCCTACGGTCGATGGGGAGAACGGCGTGACCATTCTCTCGACCGTGACAGGATCGGTCGTCGGATCGATCTACCTCGGAACGGGGATTGCAACGATCGGGATCGTGTTTGACTCTGCGGTCGACCAGGTGTTCGTCGCGAACTCTTTCACGCACACGATCTCGATCATCTCCGGAGCCACCGACTCGCTCGTCACCACCCTGTCGCTTTCCTTCGCCCCGAACGAGATGGCATGCGATCCGACCCTGCACGAAGTGTTCGTGATCTCCCCGGGGACGGAGTCGCTCGCGATCCTGAACGACGAGTCCGACGCTGTCACGAAGACGGTCGCCCTCTCGGGGTACGGCTACTCGGTGACGGTCGCGGCGGGGGTGGACGAGCTGTTCGTCGCCACCGGTGTTCCCAACGTCGACGTGATCTCGCTCGAGTCGGACGCGATCGTAGACACGATTCCGCTCCAGTCGGCGGCGTTTACGATGACGTTCGACCCCTCCAACCAGGAGGTCTATGCGGCGGGCATCTCGCTCCCGAACGTCAGCGTGATCGATACCGCCACCAACGCCGTGGTGGCCGAGGTGCCCGTCGCCGATTTTACCCTGGGCATGGTGTACGACCCGGTCGACGGGGTCGTGGTCGTCTCCAATTACTTCACCGACAAACTCGGCGAGGTGATCGTTGCCACGAACGCGGCCGGCCCGTCGATCTGGCTGGGTGCCTTTCCGAGCAGCGTCGTGTTCGACGGGACCGACCGCTCGTTCCTCGCGGTCGACCCGTACCTGACTCGGATCACCGAGATCGCCTCCCCGTCCGAGACGATCACCGGGCACCGCTCGGTGGCGGGGGGCGGGGTCGGATTCCCGTTCACGTCGGTCTACGATCCGACCACCGACCAGCTGTTTATCGCGGAGTCGCCGACCATCTGCGCCCTCGTCTGCGAGGGGTCGGTGGTGATCCAGTCGGCGTCCACCGGCGAGCCCGTCGCCCAGGTCGGGCTCTCCGGCGTGCTCCCGGAAGCTATCGCGTACGATGCCCAGGCGGGCGGGGTGTTCGTCGCGCTGACGGACACCGGCACGGTGGACGAAATCTCCGATCGGTCGGACCAGGTCGTCGCGACGATCCCGGTCGGGTCGGAGCCGGGGGCGATCGCGATCGACCCGACGGCGAACCGGGTGTACGTCGCCAACTACGGTTCAAACACGGTGAGCGAGATCTCGACGTTGAGCGACCGGGTGGTCGGAACGATCCCGGCCGGCGACGGTCCGATCGCCCTCGCCTTCGACCCGGTCGACTCCTCCTTGGTCATCGCCGACAACGGCACCGACACGGCCCAGCTGATCTCGACCGCGACGAACGCCACTCTCGGCACCGTGCCGGTCGGTCAGATTCCTCAGGCAGCGCTGTACGACCCGGTCTCCCAGGTGATCGCCATCGCGAACTACGGCGCGAACACCGTGACCGTGTTGTCGGCGTCGACCGGCGCTCCGGTCGAAACGGTGGAAGTCGCCGGAGGTCCGACGTCGCTCGCCTACGACAACGTCTCCGGCGCGATCGTCACGGCCGACTTTGACGACGGCGGGCTCTCCTTCCTCCCCACTTCATTGCCGTCGTCGTATCCCGTGTCGTTCCGGGCGCCGGGCCTTCCGAGCGGGGTCGGAGTTAGCTGGGAGGTCGCGTACTCGAGTACGACTTGGTCGGCCCAGCTCCTCGGGACGGCCGCGGGCGCCGACGCGAACGTCTCGCTCCCGAACGGGACGTACACCTACTCGGCGAGCGCGTCGAACGGGAGCTATCGGTCCGCCCCCGGAGCTTTCACCGTCAACGGGACGGGCGCCAACGTCACGATCTCCTTCCGGAGCGTCGCGTACCCGGTGACGCTCACGGAGAGCGGCCTACCGTCGACGGTCCTGGCCCGGTACGGATGGACGGTCGCCGTGGAGGGTCAGGTGAAGCATCACCCGGTCGACGCCGTTCACTTCTCCGAGCCGAACGGTTCCTACTCCTATTTCGTCGAGGGTCCTTCGGGGTACCGGGCCTCTCCGGCGAGCGGCGTCATTACCGTCTCCGCGGGCGCGACCATCCAGGTGACGTTCGTCCCCGGCTCCACCCACACCCTGACGGCCCGCGAGAAGGGACTTCCCACCGGGGCCGCGTGGTGCGTGGGGCTCGGGGGCGGCGCCGACTGCGGACGCACCCCCACCCTGAGGCTTCTGAACGTGACGCCCGGGGTCTACGAGTACCAGATCTCGCAACCTAGGGGCGAGGTCGCGACGGTCCACTTCGCCGGTAAGGTGGTGCCCGAGAGCGGCGTCATCGGGGTGAATCGGTCCGAGTCGCTCTCCGTGCGATTCGTCTTCCCGTACTCCGTGACGTTCTCGGAGACCGGACTCGGCTCCGGGGCGTGGGGCCTCACCGTGGGCGGGACCGCCTATGCGGCGGCGGCCGGCGCTCCGATCGTCGCCCGACTCGGGAACGGCACGTACCGCGTGCACGTCGACCCCCTCGCCGGCTACCGGGTCCACCTGAGCAGTTCCCCCGTTCGGGTCGCGGGGGCGGCGATCTCCGTTCGGGTGAAGTTCGAACTCCGCACCGGGGCCCTACCCGCGATCGCCGGATGGGCGCCGTCGGCGACCGGCGATCGCCCGGTCCGGGCGATCCGGATCGGAGCTCGACCCGATCCCTAGCGTCCGCCGGCCGAGGACCGGCGCCGTTCCGGGCGAAGAGGCTAAGGCGGGACCCCCTTCCCGCGAACCGAGGGCCCATAGCTTAGTTTGGCTGGAGCACCCGGCTGATAACCGGGAGGTCGTCGGTTCAAATCCGACTGGGCCCATGCGGCCGAGATGAGCGTCACGGCGTGGGGGATCCTATCCAACTGGGACACCTGGGGGGTGGTCCTGGCCTTCTCCGCGGTGAATCTCGCCCTGCTCGTCGCTCGAACGCCCTGGGGGCGAGGGGTGGGGACTCGGCTGCGGAGCGCCGCGGCGCGGCTCTCCGGGTGCCCGGACCTCCGATGGATCGACTGGCGGTTCCTCGTCGTCTTCGGCGCGCTCTGGATCGGGGCGTTCGTCGGGAACGAGCTCCGGATCGGGCAGTTTGACTGCGCGGCCGGCTCCATCAACGACCCCATGGGCCTATTGAGCTCGGGTCGCGCGTTCTTCGCCGGCGCCGACCCGGCGGACGCGGTCTCGTACTGCGGCTTCACCACGATCCAGGTGCCGTACGGCATCGCGGCGATCGGGATCGACGCGGTGGGCTCTCTCGGCGGGCTCGTCGGGATCTGCGCGATCTGGGCCGCCGTGGCCTTGCTCCTCATTCCGTTGGTCTGGAAGGCCGGGGGCGCGGACCGTCAGTACCTGACCCTCTTTGTCGCCACCAGTGTCCTCTATCTTCCGCTGGTCACGGGACAGATCGGTGACGCGAACAACGTCCTCGTCCCGATCACGCTCGTCGCCGTGCTCCTCGTCGCCGGGACTCGGCGGGTGGCGGGCTCGGCCCTCGGCGGGCTGCTCGCGACGGCGAAATTCCCCGCGATGGTCCCGTTGCTCGGCCACGCGGGCCGGTCGGACCCGCATCGGCTCCGCGCCGTCCTCGCCTCGGCCGGCGTCTTCGTCGGCGGCACCGCCGTCGGGTATGCGGCGTGGGGGTGGGGGTTCCTGAGGGCCGTCTTTCTCGCGGAGCTCGGGCGGCGTTCGTTCTCCCTCAACCTCTACGGCGTGCTGCTGGTCCAGAACAGACTCCCGAGCGCGGCCTGGGTCGAAGCGATCGAGGCCGCGGTCACGCTCGGGATCGTCCTCTCCGTCGCGCTTTGGATCCGGTCCCCGATCCGAGCGATGGCGATCGGGATCGTCGGGGTGGCGCTGGTCACTCCGTTCCTTTCGTACAACATCCTGATCTGGCTGCTCCCGGTGGCGTTGGCCGGTCCCCGCGCCCGTTGGGCGCTGTGGGGCGCGGGCGCGATCGGGACGCTCAACTACGGCTACGCGCTGAACGGCCTCGCCTGGGTCGGTGGTCCGGTCTGGCCGACGGAACTGCTGGATGTCGCGATGACCGCGGTCCTGGGGGCGCTGTTCGTCGACCTCTGGCGATCGGAGCGGTCGGAGGGCGGCCGTGACTTGGCCCGTGGCGACGTCCGACGCCCGGACCGTCCGCCGGCCGCGGCGCCCGACGCTACGTCAACGTCGGGCCGGGTACTTGCGCCAGCCGGATCGCAGAATCGGTGAGCTGCTTCCGGATCCGAGCGAGGGTTTCCGAGGTCGACGAGACACTGCGACCGAGCCGACCGGCGAGGCGGGTCAACGAGGTGCGCCGAGGGACGTCGAAGTACCCCTCCGACATGGCGATCCGGAACACGAGCTCCTGTGCGGGAGTGAGCCCGAGCTGTCCTAAGACGACCGGTCCGTGGCGGACCGCCTCGATCTCGGCGTCTCCGACCCGGGCGCGGAACTCGGCCAACGCCGCCCGGACCTGCGACGGGGTGGCGATCGTCTCGAACCGCATCCGCCCCCGCTCGACGATGACGGGGTACCGCGTCAGGATGCGGTGACGACGAACGACGCGAAGGACTTCCGGCAGCGCCATCGTGAGCCGGAAGTATGCCACGTCGGGTCCCTCGGCCCGCAACTCCAGCCGGATCACTTCGGGATAGCCGAGGATCTCGGGTCCGACGCCGGCCGCTCCGGGGCCGAACAGCCGCCCCTCGATGAGGAGCTGCTCCTCCTCGAGCTCCAGGCGATTGACGAGCTCGATCCGAAGCTCGGGATGTTGCAGCGAGAACCGAGAGCCGATCGCCGATTTCGCGAGCTCGATCGAGAATCGGTACGTGGCGTACCGTTCCTCTACCGCCCCGACCCGCATCGTAGGCCGCGGCCCGGGCGGGGCGCGTCTCGGCCGCATCGGACGCGCGCGGGTGCTCGATCGGCCCATCGCAGGACGTCGCGATACGCCCTGCTCGCCCATGAACCGTTCGCTGCGGTGAAGCCACCGCATGCATGGGGCGCGACCGGGCCGCCCCCCTCTCCCGTCGGAGGTTGCAGGAGGCGATTCCCCGAGCTCGGACTCCCACCAGGCGCTCGAGCGGACGTCCACCCGCCGGAGACGACTTCGTTTGGTACGGACAAACCGTAGGGATTGTTCCGAACCGCGAAGGAGCCGTACCGAGTTATCCGACCCGGCCCCCCGGGGCCAGGGTACAGGATGACGAAGCGGTGGCTGATCGGGATTGTCGCGTCGATTGCGCTCGTGTCGATGGTGGGTGTCGGGTTCTCGGCGTTCACGACCAACGCGTACGTGAACGGGACCGCGAACGCGGGGACCGCCTCCCTGCTCGTTTCGGCGAGCAGCGCTACGTCCTGCGTCTTCTACTCGGGCGGAGTGCCCGACACCGAGGATGCCCAGGTCAGCATCATCCCGGCGGACACGTTCGTCACCTCGGTCTCGGTCCAGGTCAGCAACGGGGTCCCGGGCGACATCTGCGCGATTCCCCTGGAGCTGGAGAACGCGGGGACGGTCGCGCTGAGCGTCTCGGAGACCGTGACCGCGACGAGCCCGGCGATGTGCCCGACCTGGCCGGATCTCAACTGCTGGGGGGCGGGCACGGACGCGCCGTACCTGACGACGAACGGCCCGTCGACCGGACTCGTGACGGGCTTCCTGCCGGCGGGCGGGACGTGGGTCGTCTTCGCATTCGTGGAGTTCGCTCCGTTCTCGACCTCGGCGCCGGCGGTGCCCGGGTCGTTCACGATCGAGTTCACGGGCACGGCGGGCGACTAGGCGGATCGCGAGACCGGAGGGCCGCCGTCGGCCGGGCGCCGGCGCTCGACGGCGGGCGGCCCAACCTCTTCCCGCGCCTCGACCGACGCGCGCCGGGAGTGGCTACCGCGGAGGGCCTGGGGCGTGGAGCCCTCGGCGACCCGTCGCACGACGAAACGGCGGGATTGTCCGGACCAAGGTCGAGGCTCCTTCGGAACGGGGATGGCCCCACCCCCGCTCCCCCCTTCGGGGTCCTCGGACCCCGGAAGGACGATGGCGAAGCGGTGGTTGATTGGTCTGGTGGCATCGATCGCGTTGGTATCGATGGTCGGGATCGGGTTCTCGGCCTTCACGACCAATGCCTACGTG
>JASHXM010000155.1 GCA_030043545.1 Thermoplasmata archaeon
CGGAACGTGTAGCGCGCGCACGCCCGGCAGACGCGGAGGATCGACTCCGTCATGCGCGGGCGAAGCTCCCTTCGCCGCCGGCCGCCTTGATCGACTTCAGCGCCGCGTCGGTGGCGCGCTTCATCGTCTCCTCGGCCGCCTTGTACTGGGACGCTTGGACGCGGATGCGGTACCGAGGCGCGCCGACGTACTGCACCTCCACGGCGGTCGGGTCGGTCGCCTCCGCGGCGGCGAGCGCCGTGCGCACGTGATCGACGCCGTCGGGCGCCGGGTCGGAGACCTCGAGCGTGCCGAGGATCGTGACGTGCGGGGGGACGATGTTCTCCCGGGCGACCTTCAGGAAGGCGGTCGCCCACGCCGACTTCTCGACGTCCTTCTGGAACCGCTTCGGGTCGGCCGACGCGATCTCGAACGCGGAGAACAAGGAACCGTACTTTTCGATCAGTGGCGGGCCGACGAGGTCGAGCGTCTCGGGGCCGGGCTTGCCGAGCGCCGTCGCGACCTGCTCGACCAACCGCATCGCGCGCTGCTCGTTCTTCCACGCCTGGACCTTCTCGCGTCGCTGGTGGTCGTTGATCCGCTTGAGCGAGAGATCGATCTGGCTCTTCGCCGGATCGACGCGGAGCACCCGCGCGACGATCTTCTGACCTTCGCGGATGTGGTCGCGGATGTACTTGACCCACCCGGCAGCGACCTCGGAGAGGTGGATGAACGCCTCGCGCTTCTCGAACTCGTCGAGCGTTACGAACGCCCCGAAGTTGCGGATCGAGGTGACGGTCCCGATGACGAGCTCCCCTTCCTCGGGCAGCTCGGTGCGCAGCGGCATCCGACCCGTCGGCCCTCGCCTACGCCTCGAGCGTCCTGAGCCGCTCGCCGCGGAGGAGCGCCTGGCCCCCGGTCGGCGTGGCGAGCGTCGCCCCGCAGACCCCGCAGTTGACGGTCGTCGCCGGGCGGCTGAAGATCGTCTGCTCGGTCGAACAGTCGGGGCACTTCACGACCCAGAACGGAGACGGCGCGCGCATCGGGATCCTCCTAATCGTGCTTCTCCACGAGCTCGAGCTGGCTCGCGCGCCAGCTCGCCGGCTGGACGGTGTACTTGCACTTCTTGCACCGGTACTTGAGGTAGACCCGGCGGACGGCCTTCGCGCGGCCCTCCGGCTTCGGTCGAGGGAACCCCCCGTACCCGCGGGTCGCCCGGCGGAACCGGCGCTGCCCCCACTTGAGCTCCGACGCCGGCCGCTTCTTGCCCTTCTCGACCTCGTGGGCGGTGTGCGTCCGACACTTCGGACAGTACGTGGAGACGGTCTTCGGATAATGCATCGGCCGCGGCCGAGTGGGTTTTCGTATTTAGGGGTTGGGGCGCGTCTCGCCGGGGCGATCCTCGCGCTCGCCGCGGGGCAGAGGCGCTCCCGCGTCGCACCGGTCCGCCGCACGCCGAGCGCCGAGCGAAGCCTCATATAGGGAGGCCCACTCGCCGCGCCGCGTTCTCACCTCGGAGCTCGCGATGCCGGATCGACCTGCGTTGGACGTCGTCACCGAAGCGCTCGGGAAGGCTCCCGAGCGGAAGTTCTCGGAGTCGGTCGAGCTGTCGGTGAACGTGAAGGACCTCGACCTCTCCGCGCCGAAGAACCGCGTGGAGGAGGAGATCCCGCTGCCGAACGGCCGCGGGCGCGCGGTCCGGGTCGCGGTGATCGGCTCCCCCGAGCTGTGCCAGAAGGTCCGCGCCGTCGCCGATGTCGTCGTCCCCGCCTCCGAGCTCGATGAGTTCGCGAAAGGGGCGAAGAAGTCCGTCGGCTCGATCGATTTCTTCCTTGCCGAGGCGCCGCTGATGCCGACGATCGGTAAGCGGCTCGGCGTCGTCCTGGGGCCGCGCGGCAAGATGCCGCGGCCGGTCGCCCCGGGGAGCGACCCGACCAACCTCGTCAACGCGCTCAAGCGGTCGATCCGCGTCCGGTCGAAGGGGAAGCGGACGTTCCACGCCGCGGTCGGCACCCGGACGATGAAGCCGGAGCAGATCGCGCAGAACGTCGACGCGGTGCTCGCACGGATCGTCGGCAAGCTCGAGCGGGGCCGGACGAACATCGAGTCCGTCTACGTCAAGACGACGATGGGGCCGGCTGTCCGGTTGTGGTGAGCGGACGATGCCGGGACGGGGAACGGTTCGGCCGGAGAAGGTCGCCCGGGTCGACGCGCTCGCGCAGCACCTCCTGACGAAGCCGGTCACCGCGATGGTCGGGGTCCGGGGCGTCCCCGCCGCCGCGCTCCAGTCGATGCGCCGCGACCTCCGCGCGCGCGGTCACCCGATCGTCGTCGCGCCGAACAGCGCGATCCGCCACGCGATCGCGCGGGCGGCCGAGTCGCGCCCCGCGTTGAAGCCGCTGCTCGATCAGGTCGACGACCAGACCGCGATCCTCGCCGCGGAGGGCAATCCGTTCTCGTTGTCGGACGAGCTGTCGAAGACGCGCTCGCCGACGCCCGCGCGCGGTGGCGAGATCGCCTCGAGCGATATCGTCGTCCCCGCGGGGACGACCAGCTTCAAACCCGGCCCGATCGTCGGCGAGCTGCAGCACGCCGGCTTCCCGGCGGCGATCGAGAAGGGGAAGGTCGTCCTCAAGAAGGACACGACGATCGTCGCCGCCGGCGGCACGATCTCCCGCGAGGTCGCGGGTCTGCTCACGCGAATGGACATCCGCCCGCTCGAGGTCGGCCTCGCGCTCCGCGCGCTGGTCGACGGCGACACGTTCTACCCGCCCGACGTGCTGAGCGTCGACCTCGACGCCCGGCGGGCGGACCTCGCGCGGGGGATGCGGGGCGCGATCGGCGTCGCCGTCGAGCTCGGTATCGTCGCCCCCGAGACGATCGAGCGGTTCCTCCTGCGCGCGCACCGCGCCGCCCTGGGCGTCGCGGTCGTCGCCGGCGTCCCGGTGCCCGAGTCGCTCGGGCCGACGTTCCAGGAGTCGATGCGGAGTGCGGCCGGGAAGGCCGCGTGATGGACCACTGAGGGTTTCCCCGAAGTTCACGGAGTGAGAGAGATGGAGTACGTCTACGGAGCGCTGCTGCTGAACGCCGCGAAGAAGCCGATCGACGAGAAGGGCCTGAGCGGGGTCTTGACCGCGGCGGGCGTCCCGGCGGACGCCCCGCGCGTGAAGGCGCTGCTCGCGTCGCTCGACGGGGTCAACCTCGCCGAGCTGCTCGCGAAGGCCGAGACGTTCGCGGCCCCGTCGGCCGCCCCCGCCGCCGAGGCGAAGGGCGGGAAGGCGGAGAAGAAGGAAGAGGAGAAGAAGGAGGAGAAGGGCGTCTCCGAAGAGGAGGCCGCCGAGGGACTCTCCGCCCTCTTCGGCTAGCGCGACCCGCGTCGCGCGGCGCTCCGCTTAAGACCCGCGCCCCGCTTCGTCGAGCGGGGCGCCCCATCCGCCCCGACGGAGCGATGCCGGCGCGCGAGGCCTGCGGCGTGGTGGGGGTCTCGCTGCCGGGCCACGGGGCCGCGCCGTACCTGTTCCGGGGGCTCCGCTCGCTCCAGCACCGCGGCCAGGAGTCGGCCGGGATCGCCACGACCAGCCACGGGAAGCTGTTCCACCGCCGTGGGATGGGGCTCGTCCACGAGATCTTCACGCAGGAGATGCTCGACA
>JASHXM010000156.1 GCA_030043545.1 Thermoplasmata archaeon
ACCAAGTAAACCCAGAGGTCCGTGTACGTCCCGGAGAGCACCGCGGGCGCGATCGTACGCGCGGGGTTGAGCGAGCTGCCCGTCCATGGCCCGATCACGAACGTCGAAACGCCGACGGCCGCCGGCGGCAGGAGCAGCCGCCACCGACCCCGTCCCTCGCCCCGGTCGGCCAGCACGAACACCGAACCGATGAGCACGGCCGTGAACGCGACCTCCGCCCCGAACGCCCGGCCGATGTTCCCGTCGGCCGGGACGGTCGCTCCCAAGTGACTCGAGCCGCCGAGCGCGAGGAGGACGACCCCGCTGCCGAGGAAGGCGCCGGCGACCTGGGAGCCCCAGTAGCCGGGGGCCTCCCGCCAGTCGATGCGGCGGCTGACGGCGAGCGCCAGGGTGACCGCGGGGTTGAGGTGGGCGCCGGAGACGCGGACGAACAGCAGGATCGGCACGAGCACCGCCCCGAACCACGCGACGGCCATCAGCGCCTGCGGGATCCCGCCCGCGCGGCCGGCCGCGACGATCGTACCCGTGCCGATCCCTACGAGCAGGGCGGTGCCGAAGAACTCGGCCCCCCAGCGGGCGAACGGGGCGGTCGTCACCGGTCGCTACGGGCTCGAGGCGTACGCCGCTCGGCGCTTGTCCGCGAGCTGGAGCTCCCGTCGGAGCCCCTCGACGCGGGCGCGCAGGTCGTCGCGCACGCGACGGAACCCGGCGTCATCGAGCCGGGCCGGATCGGGCAGCGCCCAGTCCGTCAACTCGAGCCCGCGCAGGTGGGCGGGACAGCTCGCGTCGTCGAGGCAGCCCATCGTGACCCGCTGACGAGCGGCGTCCATCATCTCCCGAGTGAGCAGCTGGGGCGCGTGCGCGGGAAGGGTAAACCCGATCTCCGCCAGCATCGGGCCGGTCCGCGGATTCGCCGCGACAGCCGGCTCAGTTCCGGCCGAGGTCGCGATCCACCCCGGAGGCGGGTGCGCGTTGAATATCGCCTCGGCCATCAGGGAGCGACAGGCGTTCTCGACACAGATGAACAGGACCGTGCGGGGCGCCGTCATCGAGGCCCACCCCCGCGGCCCCGGGCGTTCGGGAGCCACGCTCCCGACGACCCGGAATCCGATCGACCGAACATCCTCGCCGCGGTCACTTCAATGGTTGAAGTGCTCATAAGCCGCCGCTACGTACCGAGGAAGTGGGCGCGCGCCGGACCGAGGATCTCGTCTGCCCGTGCCCGCCGGTCGGATTGATCGACGTCGTCGGAAAGAAGTGGGCGGTCTGCGTCGTCTCGCTGCTCGGCCGGTACGGGACGGTCCGGTTCGGCCCGATCCAGCGATGCCTCTCGGGCGTGAGTCCGGCGACCCTCACCGCCACGCTCCGCGCGCTCGAACGGGCGCACCTCGTCCAGCGCCCGCTCGTCGAGGACCGTCGGGGTCCCGTCCGGGGGTACGCCCTCACCGGTTCGGGTCGTGCGCTGTACGAGCGCCTGCTGCCGCTCGCGGACTGGCTGGCCCGGCCGTAGGCGATCGCCGCGTCGCACCCGGGAGCCGCGGCGTGCGACCGTTCGTCCCGGGTCCTCAGTAGCCCCGGGACTGCAGGAAGATCCCGACCGCCAGGATGACGATCCCGACGCCGCAGACCACGATCCCGGCCTCGAGCGTGCTGAAGAAGCTCGTCTCGAGCGACACGTAGTTCGTGCCGTTGCCGTTGACGTCGGTGATGATGTAGCCGAGGCTCAGGCCCGAGAGGATCACCCCGACGCCCTCGATCACGAGCCCGGCGAGCCGGATCGCCGCCCCGCGGGTCCCCGCGCGCGTCCCGGGGGCCGTCGCGGTCGCCGCGGGAGACGCGGACGCGTCCATCGGAAGCGGCACCGCGGCCGAGCTAAGGAATCTTCGGGACCTGCCACCGGTCGCCGGGCGGGGATCTACGGACGGCGGATCAGCGACTCGATGTCGGGGCGAGCGAGCTCCTCCCGGACGTACGCGAGCCGGGTGCGGATCGTCGCCTCGGTCCCGAACCGTTGGGCGATCGCCTCGACCCCGGTCAGCCGGCCGGCGCGGACCCCGTCGACGACGTTCGTGACGATCTTCTCGGCGTACGCCTTCCACCGTTTCGTGAGCAGTCGGGTGTACCAGACCGCCTCGGGGGTCGCGTACGAGATCCCGGCGGTTTCGGTCGAGCCGTCCGCCAGCAGGAATCGGAAGAACTCCTCGCCGGATTTCGTCCCGGAGAACGTCGACGCGTTGATCACGTCGAGCGGAACCCCGCCCTGCGGGAGGAGGCGGAACCGGGCGAGCTGCGCATCCTTCCAGTCGAACGCGAGCTCCTTGACGCCCTGCAACCGGACGATCGTCCTCTCGAAGTCGCCCGTCGCGACCATCACATCGACGTCACGGGTGGCCGTGGCCGCCAGCTGGGCGATCGCCTGCCCGCCGATGACGACGTAGCGGATCTCCTCCCGACGGAGGATCGCGTCGACCGCCAGGACCTCGGCGTCGGTCACTGGGCTGCCGGAAGCGGCGGATTATTGCGTTCGATCCAGCGGAGCTCCTCCCGGGGGAGCGATTCGCCGACCTTCGGAAGCGCCGGCGCAAACTCCTGAAGCCGAACCTTGGTCGCGGGCCGTTCCAGCCCTTCGTTGCGGACGCGGCGATACAGCTCGTTCGGGTCCAGCCGATGCCGGTTCCGCTGCGCGACGACGCGGGCGGCGAGCGGGTCGAACCGCAGCAGCAGCGTGACCAGCTCGACGGGGCCCGGGGCGCGGAGCGACTCTTCGTCGTGTACGGGAAGGAGCCGATAGTCGGACACGATCTTCCCCGCGAGGTTCGCCGGGACGGCGAGCCACGGCCGGAAGCTGACCGGGTAGCCGCTCTCGGTCACCCACTCGGAGGTGAGCAGGAACGCCGGGACCCGGTGGCGTCGGAGGCGGGCGACATCCTCGGGGGATCGCACCCGCGGGCGGTACTCCGACCTTGGGCGACCTCGCGCCCGGGGGGCGATCGCCCGCATCTCCCGCGGAAGCGGGTGCTCCCCGGGCTCGCGCAGCAGGCTCGACTCGACCCTCATCCAACGGCACATCGGCGTGTAAGTATTTATATTAAGAGGCCGACCGTGGCCGCCGATGGTGGGGATCTCCGAATTGATCTGCGTCAGGATCAAGAACATCACCAGGGCGAGGTCGACGATCGCGGCCACCCCAATCGCCCGCGCGCGGCCACGGCCCATGTTGCGCAGGGCGCGGGAAGCTAGGGGCAGCCGTTGCAGGGCAACGGACCGGCTCTCGTTCTGTTCTTCCAACATCGTTCCTAGATCGGCCCCCGGGCGGGGTCCGAGGTTGGCGCTCGGGCCCGAGAGCTGGTTCCCGAGGTCGCGCTCGCCCGTCGAGGACCGTCGGGCGCCTACGCGAAGTTGAACCGGCGCAGGAGCCCGACGAATCGCGGATCCTTCCGCAGGTCATCGAGCAATGGATCGATGAGGAGGTCCTCGACGACTACCGCGCTCCTCTCCCGGTACGCCTTCTCGAACCAGTCGAAAGCGGCGTCCGTCTCTCCCCGGGCCGCGTATACCAAGGCCGCGGGGCCGGCCGGCACCCGTCCCTTCTCCCAGTCCGCGATCAGTCCGGCCAGCAGCCGGTCCGACTCCTCGGCGTGCCCGGCCCGGGCGCACGCGACCGCCAGGATCGCCCTCCGGCTCGGCGAGGTCTCCCATGCCCCCGTCAGCGACTTTCGGGCGTGCTCGAGCGCGGCGTCCGTCCGCCCGAGCCCCAGTTCGCAGAGCGACCCAAGGACGTAGCTCGGAACGCCGAGTCGGGCTTCGACCTCCTGGAGGTGGTCGAGCGCCCCGACGTAGTCGCGCAGGTAGTAGAGGAAGAACGCCGGTTGGAGTACCGCTTGGCGGGAGAACGGGTCGAGCTCGGCGCTCCGGCGGGATTCGCGAAGCGCCTCCGCCAGCTGGCCCCGGGCCGCGAGGCACACGGCCAGCCAGTAGTGGCCGAGCACGCTGTTGGGGTCGAGGGTGACCGCGCGTCGGAGCTCTGCCTCGGCGCCGGCCCAGTCGTATCGGTTGTAGAGGACCGGGGCGAGCGACGCGTGCGCGTCCGCCAGGTTCGGGTCCAACTGCAGGGCGGTCCGGGCCGCCGGCTCGGCCATCGCGAGCGCGTCGGCGAGGGGCATGTTGCCGTGGTTCCCGAGGAGCGCGTAGCTGTCCGCGAGGCCGCAGTACGCGAGGGCGAACCTCGGGTCGAGCGCGACAGCCCGCTTGAAGTACAAAATCGCGTTCCGGTAGTTCTGCTCCCCGGCCGCCCACCACAGCTGTCGCCCGCGCAGGTAGAGCTCGTAGGCGGCGAAGTTCGGAGTGGCGAACCGACCGAGAGCAGCCCGGTCGCGCGGCTCAAGCTCCACCTGGAGCGCGTCCGCGACGCGGGTGGCGATCTCCGTCTGGAGCTCGAACACCCGACGGAGCTCGCGGTCGAACCGGTCGGCCCACAGGTGGGCCTCCGACTTCACATCGATCAGCTGCGCCGTGATCCGGAGCTGATTGGCGGACTTCCGAACGCTCCCCTCGAGGACCACGTCCACGCGGAGCTCCCGTCCGACCTCCCGGATCCCCCGGGGGGCAGTCTTGTACCGCATCACCGACGTCCGCGCGATCACCTCGCAGCCGGGCACCCGGGCGAGCTCGGCGATCAACTCCTCGGTGAGGCCGTCCGCGAAGAACTCGTCCTCGGGGTCCGGGCTCATGTTCGTGAACGGGAGGACCGCCAACCGGTGGCGGGTCCCCCGGGAGGGGCCCGCTTCGTCGGGGGCGGGCGGGTCGGAGTCCGCTTCGAGCCGATAGAGCCCGACGGCGTGCCCGATGTTCTTGAGGTCGCTCGGCGGCAGCGGCTCGAACGACGCCGCGAGCTTGTTGCGCAGCTGCTCGCGGACCGCCTCCGAAACGCAGATGCCCCCGGGGTCGGCGAGGGGTTCGATGCGCGATGCGATGTTGACGGCGTCCCCGAAGACGTCACCGGCGGAGTGCACGACGTCCCCCAGGTGGACGCCGATCCGTACCTCGATCGGCGCGGACGAGTGGGCGGCGTTGTGCCTCTGGAGGGTCCGCTGGATCTCGATCGCGCATCGGGCCGCCTCCAGCGCGCTCGGGAACTCGACGAGGAACGCGTCGCCGATCGACTTCACCTCGGTGCCGTGAAAGCGCGGGAACAGCGGCCGCAGGAGTCGGTTGTGGGTCTCGAGTCGCGCGAGGGCCTCCGCTTCGTCGTCCTGCGTGAGCGCCGCGAACCCCACGATGTCGGTGAACATGATCGCGGCGAGTCGCCGTTCGCCGTCGGCCACGCTTCGGAAACCCACTCCGGGCGGTTAATGGCTCCGAGACGCGCGGCCCGGATCCCGCGCCGACCGAGACCGCCCGGGTCCCGGACCCCACTCGCGGTTCATGGGGCAGCAGATCGGCCGACCGCGCTCCACGCCTCAGCGTCGGCGGCGAGCCCACGACCCGCGGCATGAGCTTTAGATTTGCTGAAGTTACCATATCGGTAATTTTAACGTATCGAAAACATCTGTCGGTCCGATGGCCTCACGCTCGCTCTCCCGGACCGAGGCCCGAGTGGTGCTCTCCCTCGAAGCCGAAGGGGCCGAGCTCCTGACCGTGGACGGGGTGCAGCGTCGCGCGGGAGTCTCTCGGGGGTTCGCTCGCAAGGTCGCTCACGGCCTGGTGAAGAAGGGGTGGCTGCAGCGGGTCGGACGGGGTCGATACTTGCTGAACCCGGCGCGGCACGGCCCCGACGCGGTCCCGGACACCGACCCGTTCCGCCTCGGCAGTCGGATCGTCTCGCCATACTACTTTGGGTACGCGACCGCCGCCGAGCTGCTCGGCCTCCTGCCGCAGGCGAGCCGGACGTACTACATCGTCACCCCGAAGCGGAACGAAGTCGGATGGGCCCACGCGGCCCGGTTCCGCCGCGTCACCGTCGCGCCGAAGCGATTCTTCGGGTTCACCCGGATCGAGCGGCGCGGGGAGCGAATCGTCGTGAGCGACCGGGAGCGGACCGTCCTCGACTGCCTGTCCCGGCCGCAGTTCGCGGGCGGGCTCGGCGGCGGGGTCCAGGTGATCGAGAGCGCGGGTCGGCGTCTCCACTGGGCGCGGCTGGAGCGGTACTTGCGTCGGTTGGGGTCTCGCAGTCTTTCGCTGCGGCTCGGGTACCTACTCGAGAATTACGGGACGACGGCCCGGCCCCCCGCCGGATGGCTCGACCGGTGGCGCGCTCGCGGGGACGAGCCGTATTTTCCGCTGGGGGCGCCGGCGGAGTTCGGCCGCCGCGGACCGCACGATGCGCGCTGGCATCTGATTCGCAACGTACCCGAGGAGCTGCTGCGCGCGGAGGTCGATCTCCGATGATCCCGCGGAACGCGGCGAACCGGTTCGCCGACCGGCTGGGCGTCGACCTCCACATTGCCCAGCAGGAGGTGGTCCTGCTCTACGCGCTCGACGCACTCCGCGCCGCCGGGCTCCTCGCGCGCCTCGCGTTCAAGGGCGGAACGTACCTCCGACTGATGGTCACGGGCGACGTCGGGCGCCTGAGCGAGGACCTAGACTTCACGAGCCTCGGATTCCCCGAACGCGTACGCGTCCGGTCCGAGGGGCCCGCGCACGGCTGCTGGCGAATCTCTCGAGGGAGTCAGTAAGACTCCACCGCCAGACCCGGAACTCGGGTGAACCCCGCGTCCCGGGTGATCAACACGCTATGGTGCCGGAGCGCGGTCGAGGCGATCATGGCATCGATCATCGGGAGCGCCTCTCCCCGGCGGCGAAGCTCCGCCCTCAGCTGGCCGGCGATGAGGCTACAGTCCTTGTCGAACGGTACCACGTCCCGGCCCGCGACGAGCTGCAGCGCCCGAGCGAGGTAGGTACCGCCGGCGAAATGCGCGCCGTCGAGAAACTCGGCGAGCACCGGCGCGGGGAGAGTGATGCTCTCGCCGTCGGCGTCCAAGGTCGCGGCTTTGGCCGCCGCCCCTCGATGCCCTCGAAGAACGTCAATGAGGAAAGAAGTGTCCAAAGTGCGGACCATGTCAGTCCCGACCGTTCAGCAGTCGTTCGAATCGCTGCTCATCGAGCTCCCGCAGGCGCTTGCGCTCGGCCTGGATCTCCCGAAGGGTTTTCTCCGGCATCCCCTTCCATGCTCCGGCAAAGCTCGACAGGGGGCGGCGGCCGCCGGCGAGGCGTTTTACGACCTGACTGAACGACTCCCCCGGCCGCTTTCGGTCGCGGAGTAGGTCGTACGCTTCCCGATCCAGAGCGATCGAGGTGGTTTCCATAGACGCTGTCTATGGGTACCATAACTTTGCTACATAAGCCCAGCCTTCGGCCTCGATCGGGTCCGAGTCCGCGTGGACTCGGACCCGGGCCCGAGGGGATTCGAACCCCTGACCTTGCGGTTAAGAGCCGCCTGCTCTACCGAGCTGAGCTACGGGCCCGCGACGAGCGGCGGCAGGCCGGGGCCGCCGCATAAAGCCTGAGGCCCCTCACGTCCGGGAGGCCGTCCGCCCGCGCATCCGCTCGAGGGCGGCGGCGACCATCAGCGGCAGCAGGAGCGTCACGTCGCCCTCCACCGTCAGGTGCCGGGCCGTCGGCTTCACCTTCCCCCACGAGACGGCCTCGCGCGTGCGGGCCCCCGAAAGGCTCCCGTCCCACTCGACGGCCGTGGTGAGGTAGAGCGCCGCGTCGAGCCCGTCCCGGAACTGGTTCCACCAGATCGTGTGGTGCTTCGAGATCCCGCCGCCGAGCATGACCGCCGCGGTCCGTCGGGCGCCGTAGACCAAATCGGAGAGCCCCTGCTCGTCGGCCATCAGGTCGATGTCGAGCGCGCGATGGTCCTGCCAGAACAGCCACAGTTGCGAGCCGACCGCGCCGTCCGTGATCCCGGGGACGAAGACCGGCACGTCCCGTTCGAACGCCGCCCGAAGGATGCTCGATCGCGCGGTCGCGGGGATCGCGGCGCCGAGTGCGCGGGCGAGGGCGACCGACGAGATCGACCGGACGCCGTCGGCCCACAGTTTCCGGAGGACCGCCTGCGTCTTCGCTTCGACGACGGCGCCGTAGTTCCGCTCGGGGATCACCAGGTTGCCGAGGCGGTAGAGGTGGCGTCGATGGAGGTCGGCGTCGTCGAGGTCCCACGCCCCGTGATAGTACGGCCGGAACGACCGAGCGAGATCGTGGTCGAGCGTCCCGCAGGTGGTGACGACCGCGTCGACGAACCCCTCTCGGACCAGCGTGGCGAGCACGCCCCGGGTGCCGGTCGCGACGATATCGGCCGGGAACGAGAGGAACGTCGTCGCGGTGCGGTCGCCCAGGATCCGGGTCAGGAGGTCGACCCCGTCCGCGAACCCCTTCGCGCTGAACCCGCCGCCCGCCTCGAGCCGACGTACGAGCGTGTCGACGGACGGGCGGTCGTCGACGCGCACGTCCTCGACTCGCCGCGGCACGGCGCCGGGGAGCCGACCGGGGTTAAAGCCCGTTGGTGAGACCGAGCGTCAGCGAGCGGAAGAGGAGCAGGTAGGTGAGCGCGTAGCCGACGAGCGCCCCCCCGTTGAGCAGCGGGAGCCCCGCCTGCGGGTTCCCGCGGAGGACGTACCGCATCAGCACCCCGTAGCCGACGAGCGACCCGGCGAGCGCGCCGAGGGCGACCGCGAGGTTGGCGCCGATCCCGAGCGCGGACGGAGCGGCGGGGAGCCAGACGAACGCGGAGACGATCAGCGTTCCCGGGATGACGATGTCGCCGAGGCCCATGAACATCGCCGACCGCTCCTCGGTCGGCATCTCGCGCTGCGCGGCGATCGTGGGCGCGGTCGGGTAGTCGTACCCGGCGGAGTCCGGCATCACCATCAGGATCGGGAGCTTCATGTCGGTGACCGCCTCGGCGAGCGTCACCATGTGCTTCGTCCGGTAGACGGCGATCGCGTCGTAGACCATGAGCGCGAGCAGCAGGATCACGGCCGGTAGCAGCCCGAACGAGATGCCGAGGATCGCGACGAGCGTCCCGGCCGCGACGAACCCCGCCAGGTCGACGATGTACCATTGCGGGTCCATCAGCAGCGCCAGGTAGATCCCGGCGGCGGCGACCGCCGCGAGAGTGAGGCCCGGGACGTAGGC
>JASHXM010000157.1 GCA_030043545.1 Thermoplasmata archaeon
CCGGCCAGATCTCGGGATCCGGGTTCGCGAGCGCGAAGACGACCGGGCGGTCGGCCATCGCCCGCACGTGCTCCGGACGGACGACGCCCGGGGTCGGGGTCGACGCCGCGACCAGGACGTCCGCGCCGTCCACGGCGGCGGCGAGGTCGCCGACCCGGCCGCCGCCGTTCGTGCGGAGGGCGAGTCGGTACTTCCACGGGTTGCGGACCATCAGCTCGTCGACGTCGTCGCGCTCGGCGTGGAGGACCCCCCGCTGGTCGACGAGCGTGAGGTGCTTCGGGTCCTGGCCGAGGGCGATCAGGAGGCGCGCGGTCGCGAGGTTCGCCGCGCCGGCCCCGAACAGGACCGTGCGGCTCGTGCCGACGGTCCGTCCGGTGAGGGCGAGCGCGTTGAGGAGCCCGGCGACGGTCGCGGCGGCGGTGCCGAGCTGGTCGTCGTGCCAGACGGGGATCTCGAGCCGCTTCGTGAGCTGCTCCAGGATCCCGAAGCACTTCGGCGAGGCGATGTCCTCGAGATTGATCCCGCCGAAGGCGGGCGCCATCGCCTCGACGGTCGCGAGGAACTGGTCCGGCGAGTCGACCCGGATCGGGACGGGGACGGCGTCGACCCCGCCCAGGAACTTGAACAGGAGCGCCTTCCCTTCCATCACCGGCAGCGCCGCGGCCGGTCCGATGTCGCCGAGGCCGAGCACGCGGGAGCCGTCGGTGACGATCGCGACGGTGTTCCACCGCCCGGTGAGCTCGAAGGAGAGGTCGGGGTCGCGGTGGATCGCCCGGGAGACGTCGGCGACGCCCGGCGAGTACCAGAGGGCGAAGTCGTGCATCGAGCGGACCGGGACCTTGGGGACGGTCTCGATCTTCCCCGCGTAGAACCGCGACAGCTCGACGGCCCGGCGACCGAGCTCGTCCGTCTCCCCCTCGTGGCGGCCCGCCCCTTTCGGCACGACGCGGAGCCTCCGGCGGCCGGCGCGCGGGGGCGCCACCGGCGCCGCCGTGCTTCCCGACATGACCGGTCGTCCACCGGGGGGCGGGGTATTTACACTTTCCCGGAGACGAGCCCCCCGTCCGGCGATTGACGGACTCCCCCCCGGAGGGGCGTCAGCCGGACGGGGCGACGGAGAGGATCTCCGCCCGCTCGGCCCCGACCAAGATCGTGTGCTCCGCTTGCGCGACCAGTCCCCCGCCGCGCTCGACGAACATCGGGTACGTCTGGAGGAGCCGGCGCGCGCGCTCGAGCGCCGCGGTCTCCTCGGGCGAACGCGTCCAGCGGGCGGTGAACGGGAGCGTGCGGAACCGGCCGTAGAGGGTGGCGAGGGCCGGGTCGTCGTTCGGGGGCGGTCGCCGGAACCGGACGATGTGCCCGAACGGGCCGTTGTCGATCCGCCCAAGCCCGTTCGTGGCGAACGGCTCGATCGCGACGATCTCCCCCTCCTCGAACGTCGCGGTCGTCGCGCCGGGGACGTTCGGGATCGCCTTCCCGGCGTGGAGGGTGTACCGCTCGATCGTGTGGCCGGTGAGGTCGACGACCGGCTTCAATCCCCGCGCGCGGATCGCCGATGCGATCGCCCGGCTCGTCGCGTCGACGGCGCCGCCGGGCCGGACCGCGTCGATCCCGGCCGCGACCGCGTCGTGGACCGCGGCGACCAGGTGGGCGTGGGGGCCCGGGCCCCCGACCTCGACCGTGTCGGCGGTGTCGGCGACGGCGCCGTCCAGGTGGGCGCCGACGTCGACCTTCAACAGGTCGCCGACCTCGAGCGTCGATTCGTCGAGCGGGTCCGGGGTCCAGTGCGCCGCCTCGGCGTTCCGGGAGAGGTTCGCCGGGAACGCCGGCTCAGCGCCGGCGTCCCGAACGTACCGCTCGACCGCGTCCGCGATCGCGCGGCGACGGGCGCCGGGCACCGCGAGCCGGACCCCGAGCTCGCGGGCGCCGGCGGCGATCCGGGCGGCGGCGCGCCAGCGATCCAGATCCGGCGGGTAGCGCGACCCGCCGGTCATCGGCGGGCGACCCCCCGGGGGCGGACTCCGGTGAGGTCGATCAGCTCGGACGGACGGCCGGACGGCGCCGGACCCCCGCCCAGGTAGACCGCGACGTCCGGGCCGAGCGCACGCCGCGCTGCGGCGAGCGACCCGGCGGGCGGCGCCCCGTGACGGTTGGCGGACGTTGCGACGATCGGCCCGACGCGGCGGGCGAGCTCCCGCGCGACGGGGTGGTCCGGGAGGCGGACGCCGATCGTGCCCCCGCCGGCGATCTCGGGCGCGAGCGTCGCGCGAGCGGCCGGGGTGGGGCGGAGCAGCACCGTGTACGCGCCGGGGAGCCGACGGCGCACGAACTGCCGCCCGGTCGGGGACAGCCGCCCGATCGGCTCGATCTCCTCCGCCGACGAGACCGCCACAGAGAGGGGGACGCTCCCGGGCCGGCGCTTGGCGTCGAGCAACCGCCGGACGGCGGCGCGATCGTCGGCCCGGGCCGCGAGCCCGAACAGCGTGTCGGTCGGGAAGACGACGAGCCGCCCCGCCCGGAGCGCTTCGGCCGCCCGGTCGATCGGCGGGCCCATCGGGCTAGAAGTACTCCTCGCCGACGCGGGAGTAGGCGAGGAGCTCCTCGGTCCGGAAGTAGAGCGC
>JASHXM010000158.1 GCA_030043545.1 Thermoplasmata archaeon
CGGAACGCCCCCGGGTCCCACTCGACGCCGACCGCGTTCCGTCCGAGCTCCGCGGCGGCCCAGAGCGCGGTGCCGGTGCCCGCGAACGGGTCGAGCACCGTGTCGCCGACGACCGAGAACATCCGGACGAGGCGGTCGGCGAGCTCGGCCGGGAACGCGCCCGTTCTGCGGCCGGCGCCGCGCTGCGGCGCCCCGCGGATGTCGCCCCAGATCTGGCTGAACCACCGGTCCCGCTCGGCGCGCGAGTATCGGCTCGCAGCGCGCCGTCGGTCGTGCGGTGGGAACGCCCTCGGCCCGCCCTTGCGGAACAGGAGGACGAACTCGCAGTCGAGCGTCACGTAGGCGTTGGGGGGCAGGAACCCCGAGCCGAGGAAGGCGTTCGGTCGGTTGGTCGGCTTCTTCCACAGGAGGTGCGGCAGGGGCCGGAACCCGGCGCGCTCGGCCGCGAGCAGCGTGTGGGCGTGGTTCGGCCAGAGGCGGAAGCCGTCCGACGATCGGCGGAGCGCGTCGCCGACGACGACGGCGAGGATCGCGCCGTCGGCGGCGACGCGGTAGCCGGCCGTCCAGGCGTCCGCGAGGACGCCGAGCATCGTGGGGTAGTCGTCGGCGCCGAGCGCCCGGAACAGCGCGTCCCACTGCGCGACCATGGGGTACGGGGGGGAGGTGACGATCAGGTCGACCGAGCGGTCGGCGACCCCGTCCAGGCGTCGGGCATCCCCCGGGAGGAGACGTACCCGGCCCCGCCGTGCCGCCCGCACCCGGCCTCGATGGGACGGGTGGTTTATACGGCCGCCTCCTCGGCGCGCCGATGCGGCTCGATCGGCCGGTCCTGCAGGTCGCGCTCGACTTCGAGAACCTGTCGCGCGCCCTCGCGGCCGCGACGGAGGCGGTCGACGGCGGGGCGGACTGGATCGAGGCGGGGACGCCGCTCCTGAAGAGCGAGGGGCTCGACGCGGTCCGCGAGCTCAAGAAGGCGTGCCCGGGCCACCGGATCGTCGCCGACATGAAGGTGATGGACACCGGGGCGTTCGAGGTCGAGATCGCGGCGAAGGCCGGCGCCGACCTGGTGACGGTCCTCGGGGCGGCCGACGACGATACGATCGCGGAGGCGGTCCGCGGCGGTGAGCTGTACGGGGTCGAGGTCGTCGTCGACCTCCTGGGCGTCGCCGACCCGGTCGCCCGGGCGCGGCGCGCGGCGGAGCTCGGCGCCGCCGCCGTCTGCTACCACGTCGGGATCGACATGCAGATGCGGGCGGACGCCCCGTTCGAGCGCCTGGCCGCGGTCGCCGCCGCCTCCCCCGTTCCGGTCGCCGTCGCGGGCGGCCTCACGAGCGAGACGGTCGCGGCGGCGACCCGCGCCGGGGCGCAGATCCTGATCGTCGGCGGCGCCATCACTAAGAGCCCGGCGATCGCCGAAGCGACGCGGACGATCCGCACGGCGATCGAGACCCGGACGGAGCGGCCGAGCGAGATGTTCCGCCGGTACGCCGCGTCCGACCTGCGGACGGCGTTCCTCAAGGTGTCGAGCCCGAACGTCTCCGACGCGATGCAGCGGCGCGGCGCGATGCACGGGATCCTCCCGCACCTCCCTGGGCCCACGCACCGGGTCGTCGGGCCGGCGGTGACCGTCGTCACGCGCGACGGCGACTGGGCGAAGCCCGTCGAGGCGATCGACCGCGCCGGAGCGGGCGACGTGATCGTCGTAGACGCCGGGGGCGGGCCGACGGCGATCTGGGGCGAGCTCGCGAGCTGGTCGGCCCACGGTCGCGGGATCGCGGGCGTCGTCGTCGACGGGGCGATCCGCGACGTCGATGCGATCCTCGAGATCGGCTTCCCCGCCTTCAGCCGGTCGACCGCGTCGAACGCCGGCGAGCCGAAAGGGCTCGGGGAGATCGGCGTCGAGGTGACGGTCGGCGGCGAGCGGGTCCGCCCCGGCGACTGGATCGTCGGCGACCTGAGCGGCGTGGTGGTCGTCCCGCGCGAACGGGCGGCGGAGATCGCGAACCGCTCGCTCGACGTGCTCGAGCACGAGAACCGCGTCCGGGAGGAGATCCGGCGCGGGTCGACGCTCGGCTCCGTACAGAAGCTCGAGCGGTGGGAGCGGGTCGGATGAGCCGGTCCCGTCCCCGGATCGGTCCGGGAGGCTGACTCCGTGGTCGCGCTGTCGCCCGAGGTCACGGAGGAGTACGTGATCGTCGCGCTGTTCGCCCTGCTCGTGGTACGTCGAACGTACCGGATGGTCCGTGGGATGCCGGTGTCGACCGCGCGACTCGTGGTGCTGCCGGCCCTGTACGTCGCGCTGTACGCGGCGGAGGTCGCGGCGATCGGGTACGCCGCCGTCGGCTCGGCTCGGGCGATGGCGTTCTGGGGGTCGCTGGCCGCCGACTCGGCGAGCTTTGTCGTGGGGACGCTCTTCGCCTACCGCCTCACGCTCCGACACGTCCACCTCTACCAGCCGGTCGCCGGTGGGGCGTGGTACTACCGACTCCGCCCCACCCTGCCGATCGCGTACCTGGTCCTACTCCTGGTGCGGCTGGGGGTCGAGACGGCGGTCCTCGGGATCACCCCGTTCGCCTCTCCGACGGCGGCGCAGCTCGACGCGCTCGCCACGCCGACGCTCGTCGTGCTGTTTGCCGTCGATGCGCTGTGGGGCCTCACGACCGGCTTCCTGGTCGGGCGGTCGATGGCGGTCTACCGATCGTGGCAGCAGGTCCAGGGAACGCCGCCCGGACCGGCCACCCCGACCCCGCTCCCCTAACGCCTCGCTTGGCGCCGCCCGGCCTCGAACCCCCTATTCGCTCCGCTCCGGCGAGAGCGCCTCCAGGACCCGGGTTCGGGAGGTGGCCGACGCTCGGGCGCTCGAGAACCACTGCGCCTGGGCCCGGTTCGGCCCGGCCCATCGGTATTCCCATCGGAGAGGATACTCGACGTCCCAGAGCACCAGCGGCTCGGGTTCGGCAAGGGGCAGCGCGAGGCGAGCGCGCCCCTGGATCGCGGCGGCGAGCCGCTCCCGGGAGATCCGGTCGGCGTCGTGCTCGCGGAGCGCGGCCACGATCTTCCGGACCATCCCCCAGACGAACGCGGGCGCCCGCACCTCGGTGACCGCGCCGGTGCGCGTCTCGGTGACGGTGACGGACTCGACCTCGCGAAAGGCCGGAAGCGCGGACGGGATCTGCCGGCCGAACGACCGTACGTCGATCCGCCCGGTGAACAGGGCGGCCGCGCGGCTCCGTTGCGCAACGTCGATCCCGGCCCCCGACTCGAAGTACCGGTACGTTCGGCGCGACGCCGCGCGCACCCGGAACTCCTCCGGGATCTGGCTCGCGGCGGTGAAGAAGATCGCGGGAGAGATCCCGTTGAGCGCCCGAAGCAGCGCACCCGCGGAGAGACCGGAGGGGAGGCACAGCGCGTTCCCCCGGGCGCTCACCCCCCGGTCGGTCCGGCTCGCCACCTCGAGGGGGAACCGACGATCGCCGCCGTCCCACCCCCAGCGGTGGATCCGACGGCGGATCTCCCCCTCCACGGTGCGGCGGCCGGGTTGGTCGGCCCAACCGGCGAACCCGACCCCGTCGTAGCCGAACCGGACCAGCCAGCGGGTCACGGCCGGCGCACGCCCGGTGCGGTCGTTAAGCGTCCGGACCGGGCGACCCTACTTCGTTGCGAGCGCTTAGCATACCTTACACTATAGTCCTCTATTGAGACTAAATTCATCTTCAATATATTCGGTGTTCCGCGTCCCGCGACCGATGTCGGACCCGACCGATTCGGGAACCTACCGAGAGTCGGTCGACGCTCCGGACTGGAAAGGACGTGGTGAAACCGAATGAGCGCACAGAACCCGAGTGAGCCGCCGTCGACCGATTCATCGTCTGCGGGGAGTCCGAAAGTGGAGTCCCTCTCGACCCCGGCACGCCGCCGGTCCGGGCAGATCGGCACGGGCGTGGCGATCGTCATCGCCGTCGTCCTGCTCGTGGTCGGGATCGGGGGCGGCTACGCTCTCGAGAACTACCTCGCGAAGACGTCGACCAAGGTGACCCAGCTCACGGAGACCGGCTCGACCCTGCTCTATCCGTTGATGAAGATCTGGGCCCCCAACTACACCGCCTTCAACCCCTCGGTGACGATCAGCACCGTGGGGTCGGGGAGCGGGACCGGGCAGTCGGCCGCCGAGAACGGGAAGTTCAACATCGGCGCCTCCGACGCGTACGTCTCGAACTTCAGCCAGACGCACATCATCAACGTCCCGGTGGCGATCTCCGCCCAGCTGATCTACTACAACCTCCCGGGAGTCACTCAGCACCTCCGACTCAACGGCACGATGCTGGCGATGATCTACGGGCAGGCGATCACCCACTGGACCAATCCGTTGGTCTACGACGCGCAGACCACGACCGTCCAGACCGAAATCAACGCGCTCCCGTCGGCCGACAAGCAGATCACGCTCATCAAGCGCGGCGATTCGAGCGGGGACACGTTCCTGTTCTCGTCGCTCTGCTACCTGTCGTGGAGCGGGTTCCCCTACACGCCGGGGACGAGCGCCCTGAGCGGGCTCGCCTCGACCACGAACGGCAGCTCCGTGGTTCTGCCCGAGACCGGGAACGGCGGGATGGTGAAGGGGATCGAGGGGACCCCGGGCGGGATCGCCTACATCGGGATCAGCTACGCGAGCACGGTGACCGGCTCCGGGATCAGCTACGCCGCGGTGGGCGACAACGAGTCGCTGACGGCGAGCGGCGGGCTCGACGCGGCCAACTATGTGCTCCCGCTCGGGTCGACCGGCCCGGCGAACATCTCCGCCGACGCGAACCTCGCGCTGCAGCACCTCAACTACGCCACGGACGGCCTGGCGATCAGCCTGATCCTCGGGGGCGTTAGCGACACCCTCGTCTCGACCTCGGACCTCGGGATGGGCGGGACGAACGCGACGCCGACGTACCCGCACCCGTACCCGATCGTCAACCTCGAGTACGCGCTGATCAAGACGGCGCCCGCGACCAGCACGGTCACCTCGAGCACCTTGGCGGACACGGTGGCGTTCCTGGAGTGGGCGATCAGCCTCGGCAACGCCGCCACCTACCTCAACCAGGTCGCGTTCGTGCCCCTCACCACGACGGTGCTCGGGCTCGACATGAGCGAACTGGGCGCGGTGTCGACCTAGATCGGGACAGACAGTGCCTGCTCCCCCGGCGACGGCCGAGCCATCCGAGGCCCGCCGGGAACCCCTTCCTCCCTCTTCCCCACCCTCGGACCCCTCGCCCACCCGAGAGCTCGCCCGCCACCTGCGCCGCATCGTTCCCCTGATCCCGGCGCTCGTGCCGGCGGCGATCGTCGCCGCGATGGTCTACTCCCTGCTCATCATGGCCGGGCTCAAGATCGAGCTCTCGCTCATCCCGTTCCACTTCTACTTCCGAGGGCCGGTGAACTTCGGGTGGGCGTTCTTCGAGTCGAAATTCAACCCGAATCCGACCCAGGGAACGCCGTCCTGGGGAGTCCTCGTCTTCGTCGTCGGCTCGTTCCTCACGGCCGTTCCCGCCGTCCTCCTCTCGATGTTCATCGGGCTCGGGATCGCGATC
>JASHXM010000159.1 GCA_030043545.1 Thermoplasmata archaeon
GACGAACCGGTAGTTGGAGTGTACCCCGAGCGGGGTCCACCGCGCGGCGCGGGCGAAGATCTCCTTCGATCGTGGGGTCCGCCGCTCGAAGTCGGCGTAGGCGGCCGCCAGTTTCGGGTTCGGAGCGCCCATCGGGACCCTCGTCCTCCGGGCGAGCCGGCGGCCCGTACAAAGAGGGAGCGGTCCGCTAGCCGGGCGGGCGACGGAGGAGCGGCGCCTCATCCGCGATCGCCCGCTCGGCCCGGCGCAGCTCGCGCTCCATCAGCTCGAACCCTTCGCGCCAGATGCGGCCGAGAATCGGGCCGAGGTTGAGGAGCAGGGTGGTGATCACCGTCCCGACGGACAGGAACGCCATCGCGGCGGCGAACAGCTGGGCGCCGGCGGTGGTGAGCGGGAACGGAGGTCCCTGCCCCGTCGCTAGCATGCTCTCGAAGTAGAACGAGCTGACCCAGCCGGAGCCGGTCACGACGTAGAAACCCACGGTGCCGAGGGCGAGGACCGTCCCAACCGCGAACAGCGAGTACAGCGCCCGCTTCCTTCGGCGGCGACGAATCCCGGCTCGGTGCATCTCGTGGCGCATGGCGATCACCAAGGGATCGACCGTCGGCGGGCGATCGGCGGGCGAAGAAGCGGTCTGGGCCGGGGGCGGAATCGGCCGATCCTCCTGGGGCGGAGCGACGAGTTGGCCCCCGGCGTAAGAAACCGTCGCCTCCATCGGACGGCGGCTTCGGGGCGGGTCCGGAGAGCCGGCGGACCGCCCGGGCCGGGCGACGGGGGCGCCAAATAGGGGCGCGGTACGTCGGGGGCGCGAACATGACGTCCACATGCCCGGAATGCGGGGGCGAGGTCACCCTCACGGAGCAGCCCGCGCGGGCCTGGAGCGGGGACTGCCCGGCGTGCGGAAAGGGGATCACGATCCTCGGCGGGGTCCGACCGCCTCCCAGTGCTCCGACCTCGGCGAATTCGCCCGACCTGGACGAGGCGGGCGCCTTGTCCCCCGGGGTCGCCTGTCCGGAGTGCGGGAATCCGCTCGAGATCCGATTCGCGTCGGGCGGCACCCTGGAGACCGCCTGCTCGGACTGCGGCACCTCCACGACCTATGCGCGGGCCGAGCCGGGGGCCCCCGAGCGGTTCTCGGACCGGCGCCCCCGCAGTCGACCCTCCGGCCCCGGCGGCCGTTTCGACCGGGCCGCAGGACGGCCCTGCCGCGAGTGCGGAGGCGTGCTCCAGTTTTCGTCCGCGCCGGACGGCGGGGTCGTTGGCGAGTGCTCCCAGTGCGGCAACCGGTTCACCCTCCCGGCTCGTTCCTCCACGGGGGGCGAGCGAGGCCGAGGGGGGTACGGCGGGAGACCCGGCGCGCGCCGCTACGGCGCCCGCGACGACCGCCCCCGCCAATGGGGTCGCGGTCCCCCCCGCGACCGGGACTCCGGGCGACCGCCGAAAGGTCGGGGTTTCGGCCGCCCCCGGTTCGAGGCGAGCGACGAGCCGTCGGACCGGCGACGCCGACGTCGCCGGGACGACTAGCCGGGGGCCGGGCGACGGACCGCCGTCCCCCGACGGGCGGGCGGGGCGCTATCTGCGCGGATTCCGAACAGGCGCGCGGCGTTGCCGCCGAGGATACGCACCTGGTCGTCCGTCGGGATCGGCAACTTCTCGATCATCAACGTCGCGCTGTCGAGCGCCTCGAGGGGCCAGTCGGAGCCGTACAGGAACCGGTCGGCCGCCCCGACGGTGACGATCGCCCCGTGGACCTGGACGACCGCCCGGTCGAACGCCGCCGCGAAGTAGCGGCTCGTCGGCGGCGGGAGCAGCCCCGACGTGTCGGCGTGGACGTTCGGGTTCTTATACATCAGCTCGGCCGCCTCGTCGATCCACGGGTTGCCGAGGTGGCAGAGGACGAACCGGACATCCCGGTACCGCCCCGCCACTTCGTCGACCTCGAGCGGTCGCGCGAACTTGAGGAGCCCCAACCCGTCGAGCGTGTCCCCCTGGTGGAACAGGACCGGGAGATTCCGTCGACCGGCGAATTCGTAGACCGGCGCGACGCGCGGATCGTGCGGGTAGAACGCCTGGTAGCCGGGGAACAGCTTGATGCCGGCGAGGTGCGGGAGCGCATCCCATCTCGCGATCGTCGCGGCCACGGCGTCGGGGGCGCCCGTCGGGTCGACGGTGGCGATCGGCAGAAGCCGCCCGCCGCTCTCCGACCACCAACGTTCCCCTTCCGCGAGCGCCGCCTCCGCCGAGGGCGCCTGGAACAACTGGATCGCGAGCGCCCATCCCAGCCGACTCGCGTTCATCTCGGCGAGGAGCCCCCGGACGGAGTAGTCGAGCGTGGGCCGGTACGCCGTGCGACGGATCTCCGGCCACCACTGGCTCAGGTGGACGTGGGCATCGACCCGAGGGCTCGGAGCCGGATCCCCCATGCCCCGACCTCGACCGTCTACGACGCCGTCCGCTTCGGACGGGTGCCCCCGACGGGCCGTCCCGGGGCCGGCGGCGGGGCGCGGAACTCCAGTCCTCGCATCGCCCGAGCCCCACCACCGCTCCGGTACTCGGTGGTTCGGAGGCCGTGCGCGTCGGCGGCCGCCCGCAGTCGGTCGAGGCCTACGGAGGTGATCGGGCAGAGCGGCAGCTTGCCGTCCATCCGCCACCCGAGCAGCACCTCGGGCTCCGCCCCGTCCCGGCCCGGCCGGACATAAGCGTCGAGGACGAATCGGGGGTCCTCCCACCCCGCCACCCGAACGTCCCCGTTCTCGAGCACGATCTCCACCCCTTCCTTCCACAAGTACGCCTGGCTCGGCCAGTGCGCTCGCGTCCTCTGGAGGAGGCGGTGCTGCGCGAAGGCGAGCAGAAGCATCACGCCCCCGAAGGCGAGGAATGCGTCCGCGATCGGCGACGGCGCCGTGATCCCGAGCGCAACGGCCGCTCCGGCCGTCACCGAGCCGAGCACGGCGAACCCGTACCGCCCAACCTGCGCGGGTCGCTCAAGGCGACGGCGCATCCGAGCGGAGGCCGCATCCGGGTGGATCAGCGACTCCCCGAGCTCCGCGGACGTCGAGGGCCGCGCGACTACGGGCTCGGCCATCGTCCGGACCGAGCGACCCGGGGGTTTAATCCCGGCTCCTCGAAGATTCCGTGGGCTGGGGCCGCTCCGCGGGACGCCCGAGGGTTGATATCCGCCGAGTCGATTCTCACCGACGGGAGGCCTCCGTGGCGTCCAACGAGTCGTGGCTGAGCTTCCCGGACGCCCCGCGGATCGTCCACCCGCCGCCGGGCCCGAAATCGCGCGCCCTGCTCGAGAGCCAGCGTCAGCTCGAGACGACGGCGATCGGGTATCCGCACTACTTCCCGATCGCCCCTAAGGTCGCCCGCGGGGCGACGATCGAGGACGTCGACGGCAACCGGTTCATCGACTGGGTGTCGGGGATCTCCGTCCTCAACCTGGGGCATCGGCACCCCAAGCTCGACGCGGCCCTGCGGGCGCAGGCCGACGGGATCTGGCACGCGCTCGAGCTCCCGACCGAGGCGCGGATCCGATTCCTGAAGACGCTCCAGGAGGCGCTGCCCGGCGCGATGCGCGGGCACGCCCGCATCTTCTTCACGGTCACCGGCGGCGACGCCGTCGAGACCGCCGTGGAGATCGCCGATCACGCGAAGGGCCGTCGCGGGACCGTCGCCTTCTCGGGCGCGTACCACGGCATGCACGGCGGGGCGGCGAGCCTCACGAGCGGACGGCGATACCGCGCCAGCAACTCGTTCGCGGGCGGGCACGTCGTCCGCGTGCCGTACCCGGATCCGTACCGTCCGGTGCTCGGCGCGGACGAGGGCGCCGCTGGCACGATCGCGTACCTCGAGCACCTGGTGAACGACCCACACTCGGGGATCGATCCGGTCTCCTCGGTCCTCGTCGAGCCGATCCTCGGAGAGGGCGGGTACGTCGTGCCCCCGGACGACTTCCTGCCCGCGCTGCGCGAGTTCTGCGACCGCCACGACCTGCTCCTGATCGCGGACGAGGTCCAGACCGGCCTCGGCCGGACCGGGCGGATGTGGGGCGTCGACGACGCCCGCGTCACCCCCGACCTCATCTGCATCGCGAAGTCGATCGGCGGGAGGCTCCCGCTGTCGGTCGTCGCCTACCGGGACGGTGTCGTCCCCGAACTACCCCGCGGATTCCACCTGGGGACGTTCCGGGCGAACCCGCTCGCGCTCGCCGTCGGCGCCGAGGCGGTGAAGCTGCTCGGCGACGAGGAACTGCTCGCGCGCACACGGCACCGGGGCGCCCGGACGATCGAGCGGTTCCGGGCGATCGGGGAACGCCATCCGGCGCTCGGCGACGTCCGCGGTCGGGGGTTCATGATCGGGGCCGAGTTCGTCCACGACCGCGCGAGCCGCCGGCCGTGGGGCGAGCGCGCGCAGGCGATGCGCGCCGCGCTGCTCGCCCGTGGGGTGCTGATGCACACCGCGGGGGCGTGGGACCAGGTGCTGAGGTTCATGGCGCCGCTCGTCATCGAGGACGAGCTCCTGGAGCGGGGGCTCGGCGCGTTCGAGGAGGCGCTCGAGAGCCTCGACGCGACCCCCGAGCCGGCCCGGTCCGGCGGGCCGAGCCGGCGCGGGCCGAGGCCGACGGAGCTGCGGCGGCCGGTCGAGCACGCCGTGCCGGTCCCGGGCGTCCCGCCGGTCCCCGGTCCGACCCTCGACGAGCGGGCGGCGACCGGCCGACGCAGGGGCTAAGACCCACCTCCCCGTCGGGCGGGCCGCGCGGAGGTCCCAACCCGTGTCGCTCGATCTGTGGGAGAAGTCGTCGGAGGACGTACGGGAGCGGTGGCGGGATATCGCCCGGACCCTGCGGGAGACCGGCGACGCCGAGTCGCTGCCGCGCGCGCTCCAGACCGCGTTCTGGTTCGGGATCCAGGCGCTCCGGGCCGGTCCGGGGCCGAAGGCGGAGATGAGCCTGCTCAACCTGCTGCCGCCGGAGCTGTCGGCGGCCGCCCTCCAGGGATCGCGGCCGCCGTCTACGTCGCCGGCGGACCGGCGTAGTTGACCGAGATCAGCTTCACCTCGGTCATCTCCTGCATCGCGTAGCGGAGCCCCTCGCGTCCGAGCCCGCTCTCGCGCACGCCGCCGAACGGCAGCGCGTCCCACCGCAGGTTCGTCGGGTCGTTCAGGTGGACCCCGCCCGCGCGGATCCGCTTCGCGAGCCGGAAGCCGGTCGCGAGGTCGTTCGTGTAGACCGCCGCCTGGAGGCCGTACGACGTTCCGTTCGCGATCCGGATCGCGTCGTCGACCGAGCGGAACCGCACGACGGGGGCGATCGGCCCGAACGGCTCTTCCCGCACGACCCGGGCCGACTCGGGGACCTCGTCGAGCACCGTCGGCGCGTAGAACGTCCCCTCGCCGCGCGCCGCCCGAGCGCCGCCCGTCAGCACCCGGGCGGAGCGGCTTTGGGCGTCCGCGACCAGCGCGTCGAGCCGGTCGATCGCCGCGGCGTCGATCACCGGGCCGACCTCGGTCGCCTCGTCGAGCGCGGGTCCGACCTTGAGCGCCGCGGCCCGAGCGGCGAGCCGGCGGGCGAACTCGTCGGCGATCGGCTCCTCGACCAGGAGCCGCTTCGACGCCGTGCAGACCTGTCCGGAGTA
>JASHXM010000160.1 GCA_030043545.1 Thermoplasmata archaeon
TCGACCACGGACCCGGTACGCCTTAGGACGGAATAACCGCCCGGCCCGACCGCTGCCTCCGCGCCGAAAGGATAGTTAGTCGGTCGCCCGCTCTCCCGCCACCGGCCGCGGGGTCGGCTCCGTGGACGCGACCACGCTCTTCATTGTCGGCCTGTTCCTCCTCCTGGCCTGCGCCGTCTTTGTCGGAGAGCTCGTCGGTCGTCTCGGCGTCCTCCCGCTCGTCGGTCAGTTCGCGGTCGGCCTCATCTTCGGTCCGACGCTCTTCGGCCCGATCTTGGGTCTCAGCGGGCTCAACGCGGAGTTCCAGGGAGTCCAGGTCCTCGCCACCTTCTTCGTCCTCCTCGCGGCCGGCCTCACGGTCACGCCGGAGCAGCTGCGCAACACCGGGGCGGCGTCGGCCGCCCTCGGCGGGGCGGTGTTCGTGGGGCCGTTCGCCGCCGGGATCGTGGTCATCCATGCGCTCTACCCGACGCTGCCGCTCCTTACCGTGCTGTTCGTCTCGGTGACGATCTCGATCAGCGCGCTGCCGGTGCTGGGCATCATGCTGCAGGAGCTCGGTCTCCTGCCCGGGCGGTTCGGCACGTTCCTGCTCAACGGCGCGCTCGTGAACGAGTTCGCGGCCGTGACGGCGTATGCGATCCTGCTGCGCGTGCGAGACGGCAGCGGTCACGTCACCCTCGACGTCTCGGTCGCCGTCGCCGCCGTCGCCCTGTTCGTGGCCACCATCCTGGTTGCCGAGCGGGTCCTGCGCCACGTCCGGAACTCGAGCTTCTGGACCGCGCGGAGGTCCTCGGGGACCGGGTTCACCTGGCGGTCGCGGGAGGCCGGGTTCGCCGTGCTCGTCGTCGCGGCGCTCGCCTCGGCGCTCTACTCGCAGTTCCTCGGGCTCACGTTCGTCATCGGGGCGTTCTACGCGGGTCTCCTCATCAGCCCCGAGATCGTCGGCCGGCCGTCGTACCGGGCGATCACCCAGGTGTTCGACACGATCACCTGGGGGTTCTTCATCCCGCTATTCTGCGCCCTCGCCGGGCTCGGGATGAACCTGCGGCTGGTCGGCAACTCCTTGGACGCGGTCCTCGCCTTCGCCGCCCTCTGCGTCTTCGCCTTCGGGATCAAGGTCGCGTTCGGCGGCGTGGTCACCTCCCGGCTCGGATGGGGGAGCCGGGAGTCGTGGGGCGCCGGGCTCCTGCTCGCGAGCCGAGGCGCGGTGGAGATCGCGATGGCGCTCGTCCTGCTCTCGATCGGGGTCTTCACGGTCCAGCTGTTCACGATCGTCGCCGGGGTGGCGATCGTGACGACGTTCGTCTCCCCCGTGCTCGCCCGCCCGATGCTGGCGTCGGTGCCGCGGCTGAGGAGCCGGCCGCCCGCCGCGGACTCCCGGTACGCCGTCTCGGTCTGGCGACCGCCCGACCCGGAGCCGGTCGCCGGGGTGGCGCGCGACCCCTGATGGAACCCGCCGCCGCTCGGTTATCTCCTCCGCCGGTTGGGGAGCCCCGTGGGGAGCGCGGCCCCGTCGGTCTCGTCGACCCCGGAGCCCCCGCCGGCCCGGCGCTCCCGGCTGAGCCGGGGCCAGCGCGTCGGACTCGGTCTCTTGCTGACGCTGCTCGGGCTGTTCCTCTGCGTCGCGGCCCTCCCGTCGTCGCCGGGGCCGCTGCTCCGGATCCTGCCCTACTTCGGAGCCGGGCTCGTCGCGCTCTGGGTCGGCGGGATCCTGCTCGGCTTCGCGCGCGGCCACTGAGCCCGCCCGCGTGGAATGTGCGCGGGCCTGCGCACAGTTTTCTTATAACGCGATGCCCTCCGCCCGCCGATGGAGTACGTCGTGGTCCGGGCGAGCCACCCGACCTGGCTCACGATGCAGGTCCCGACCGAGGTCGCGACCCTGCTCCGCTACGAGCCGCTCGACGGCCGGGAGGCTCGCGAGGCGAGCCGGTCGATCTCGTTCCTGGCCCGGGGACCGGGCCTGATCCGGGTGATCGCGACCCACCCCGCGCGCGAGGCGCTCGCCGTCGAGACGGTGCGCAGCCGCCTCCTCGCGACGGCCCGACCGGGCGATCGCCTGCTGTTCACCCTCCCGGCTCCGGTCGCGAACCACCTCGGCCTCCGGGTCTATTCGCGAGGGCCCCGGGTCCGCGGGACCGACGACTCGCTCCTCTGGTTCGTCCCGGCGCCCGAATACTACGAGTACCGCTCGATCGTCGGCGCCGGCAAGGCGTGGACCGGCCCGTCAGGGAGCTTGTTCGCCCACGTCTACCTCGCGCGCTCGCTCCTCCCGTTCCCCCGCGAGTTCGCGAACCTGGCCGAGCTCGAGTTCCGGATCGAGCGGGACGAGTGGCGGCCAGGGGTCGAGGCGCTCCAGCGGATCGGGCGCGGGCGCCGCGCCGCGCTCTGACCGGGGGCGCACCGGTCGTAATCCAGCCTTTCGGTTTCCCAACATATATATACTGAACCATCGAATAGAATTCGGCATGCCGGCGTCGGATCGGCAGCCGAAGAACCGCGCGACGTCGAGCGGCTACACCCTGCGCAACCCCCTGCCGCTCCGGACGGCCGAAGATGCCCGGCGGACCCGCGCGGGCCTTCCCGAGGACGCGGTCCTCTCGAACCTCGCGGGACCGGTCGATTTCGACTCGCTCGC
>JASHXM010000161.1 GCA_030043545.1 Thermoplasmata archaeon
GGTGACGGTCGTCGTCGACGGGAGCGGACCATCGGCGGCGGCGCTCCTCCGGGCCGCCCGACGCACGTTCCATCCGCACGCCTTCGTCTTCGCGGGGCTCCCGCCGCCGGCGTTCGGCTTCCAGATCCGCCTGCCCGAGCCGGCCGCCGTCGCTCGGGCGTTCGTCTGCGTCGGGACGTCCTGCGGGCTGCCGATCACCGACCCCGGCGCGCTGTCCGCCCGGATCGCGCTCGGAGCGCCGGCCGGGTGACGACGGCACCCACGTCGGTTCCGTCGAGCAGGTAGGCCCGCATCCGGGCGTGCGCCAGGAAGCGGCCGTACAGGAACGTCCGACCGCGGGCCGGGCGTTCCCGGTTGAGCGCCTCGAGACCGGCGAGCGGGTTGAACGGGGGGACGATCAGCAGCTCCCGGGAGCCGCGGCGCAGGGGCCGGCCGGGGACCAGCGGCGGCCGCGCGAGGATCGCGCGGAGCCAGCACGGCCGCTTCCCGTCCGGCTCCTCGGCGGTCGGGGCGAATCGGACCCCCGGATGGAGGTGACCCGCGAACCAGCGGGGCGCATTGAGCACGGCGCGCGACGGCCACCGGTGGCCGTGGAAGATGCCGACACCGCCTCGGACGATCCCCTCGGCCGGATGCACCGCGACCTCCCGGGGGAGGTATCGGGTGAGGCCGGCGTCGTGGTTCCCGAGCACGACCTCGACCCCGAGACCGGCGTCGAGCAGGGTCGCGAAGAACCCGAAGACGACCGGACGCAGCGTCGGCGGTGTGCCGACGATCGGGTGCTTCACGTCGCCCGCGACGACAATCGTCCGGGCCCGAGCCGCCTCCGCGAGGGCGATGAGTCGGCTCGCGAGCTGGGCCGCGGAGCCTCCGGGCGGCCCCGCGGGCTCGCCCGCCGTACCGCCCAGCCCGAGGTGCAGGTCCGCGATGAGGAGCGCCGTCGCCCCGCGCGACGTGACCGAGAGCGCCGGGGCGCCGGGCACCGGAGCGATCGCCGGGGACACGTCGGCCGGAGCGGCGTCCGCCGCAAGAGCGTTCGGGCGCCCGGCGGCGGTCGGAGGCCGGCCACCCTCGCCTTTATAGAAGCGATAAATGGATTCCGGAGCGAGGAGAGCGATGGCACGGCCCCGCGAGCGATGGATCGAACGGATCCGGGCGATGCTCGAGCGGGCGGGCTACTACGTCGCCAATACGCACGGGGTCCGTCCCTCGAGCTTCGACCTGGCGGCCCGGCGCGATGCGTCGCTCCTGCTGATCAAGGTCCTCAAGAACATCGACGCGCTCGACGCCGAGGAGGCGGCCCGGCTGCTGGAGCTGGGGCGCCTGTTCCCGGCGACGGTGCTCGTCGTCGGCGAGAGCTCGGGGGCCTCCGGGCTCGACGACGGCGTCGTCTACACCCGGTACGACGTGCCGATCGTCAGCGAGTCGACCCTCCGCGATTACCTCGAGAAGGCGCTGCCCCCGTTCCTGTACGCGAGCCCGGGCGGAGCGTTCGCCCGGGTCGATGGGGACCGCCTCCGCTACCTTCGGCAACGTCGGGGACTGTCGCTGGGGACGCTCGCGTCGATCGCCGGCGTGTCGCGCCGGGCGATCCAGCTGTACGAGGAGGGTCAGGGCGCGGAGGCGTCCGTCGTCGAGCGGATCGAGGCGTACCTGGAAGCTCCGATCGTGCGTCCCGCCGGGGTGTTCGACGCCCCGAAGCGGGTGCGGGGGGCCCGGGGGCGCCCCGCCGGAGGGTCCGAAGAGCCCGCCCGTCCGCCGGCGCCGACGGGCGATCCGTTGACCGACGGGGTGCTCGCCCAGCTCGACGAGATGGGGCTCACGGTGACCGTCACGGTCCGGGCCCCGTTCGACGCGCTCGCGCGCGCCCCCGAGGTGCTGCTCACCGGGGTCGGGAGCGTCCGCACCGCCGTCCACCGGGCGGAGGTGCTCCACGGGATCGCTCGGGTCGCGGAGGGGCATGCGATGTTCGTCGTTCGCGAGCACGTCCACCGCGCGTCGATCGGCGGGCTCGCGATCCTGACCGTCACCGAGCTCAAGCGCCACCGCGACCCCGACGGACTCCTCGAGGAGATCTCCGAGCGGGAGCAGCCGTGATCTCGGCGCGCCTGCGGGTCGGGGCCGAGCTCCTGCTGGTCGCGCCCGTGCGGGGCCTCACTGTCGAGGCGACCGCCGCGATCGCCGCCCTCGCCGACTTCGGGCCGGAGACGGTCGGGCTCGGCCTCTCCTCGGAGGAGCTGCGGGGGCTGATCGACTACTTCGTGGTCGCGGACGGCGAGCCGGCCGTCCCGCTCACCACCAACGAGCGCAACGAGGTCCGGGGGCTGGTCCGCTTCGGCGAAGTCCGGGTCCCCAACCCGTCGGTCGTGGAGACGATCCGGTTCACGCACGCCCGGGGGATCCCCGTGGCGGCGCTCGACCCGACCGAGGAGGGCGCGGCCGAGCTGTTCCGCGAGCACATCGGCTACGTCGAGCTCGTCCGTCGCACGGTCCGCGAGCGCCGCGCCGGGCGCGACCCGCCGACGACGTCGACCCCCGACGCCTACGCGCTCGAGTGGGAGCGGCGCGTCGGCCGGGGCCGGGGCTCGCGGGCGATGGCCGGGGCGCGGGACGATCACCTGGCCCGGGAGGCGCGACAGCTCGCGCGAGGACGGTCGCGGGTCGCGGTCGTCATCGACCGGGAGCGGTTCGACGGGGTCCGGCAGCGGCTGGAGTCGCCCGACGGCGGGCCGGCCGGGCGCCGCTAGGCCTCGCGCTTCAGCGCCGATTCGAGCATCGTGCGCGCGGCGCGCCGGAAGTCGTCGAGCGTTCCCTCGTTGACGATCATCCCGTCGGCGAGCGCGAACGCGCTCCCGATCCCCCACTTGAGCTCGCGACGGTCCCGGTCGAAGAACTCCTGGAGGCCGCCGCCGTCGTCCGAGCGGCTGCGGCTCGACATCCGTTCGTGCCGCGTCTCCGGGGAGGCGTAGATCCCGAGGACGAACAGGTCCCCGAAGTGGTGGCGGAAGACCGTCACCTCGGTGTCGGAGCGGCAGCCGTCGACCAACATCCGGGTCTCGCTCAGCTTCGGGAGCGCCCGCTGCGCCCAGACCCCGGCGCCGTGCTTGTCGCGCTCCTCGGAGGCGATCCGGGCGACGTTCGCGTTCGTGACCGCGAGCCCGCGGCGCCGCGTCTCGTCGCGGACCAGGTCGCCCATCTTGAGGGTCGCGAGGCCCATCGAGCGGGCGACCCCGACCAGCTCGTCCTTTCCGGAGCCGGGCATCCCGACCGTAACGATCAGCTTCATGGCGTGCCGGACGGAGGCTCCGGTGGGCTCCCCGCGCTCGGCGCGACCGGGGGCGCGGACGTCCCGGCCTCCTGTTCGTGGACCAGCTGGAGCCGGTCGGCCCGCTTGCGGTACGTCGCCGCCTCCTGCTCGGAGAGGCGGGACGTCTCGAGGAAACGGCTCACCCGCACCTTGAGCTCGGCGGTCTTCTGCGTCTTCGTCGCCGCCGCGAGCTCCAGGGAGCGGGCCTTCTGCTGGCGGTCGACGACCTTCTGCTGGACCTTCCGGAGCCGGTACTGGAGGCCGGTCACGTCGGACGACACCGGTCCCCCGCCGGCGCGCCGCGTCCCGGCCTCGATGTCCCGCTGATACTGCTTGATCTGCTGCTCCAGGTTCGGCACCTCGCCGAGCACCCGCTGCTCCTTCTCGCGGAGGAGCGTCGCCTGGTGGCGGAGCTTCTCGATCCGCGTGTTGAGGCGCGACGCCCGCTGCTGGGCCTTCGCCGCGGTGCGGTCGTGCTGCGCCGCGATCTGGCGGAGCTTGGTGATGTCGGCGTACTGCTGCCCGAGCCAGCGCGACGCGCGCGCGGCCAGCACCCCGGTGGGGCCGGACGCCTCGGGGGGAGGGTCCCCTGCCGCCACCATCCGCTCTCTCCTACGGGTCCCTCGAGATATATCGGTTGGCCCCCCGGCGAGACGCGTCGTTACGCGCGCGCCGGCCGGGGCGGCCGGAGCGCGGGAGCGATCCGAGCCGAGAGCTCGCCGCGCGCGATCCGGTGCTGCGCCTTGGAGTCGCGTTCGCGCAGCGTCACCGTATCGTGCTCCGGGCCCGGGTCGATCGTCGAGCCGTCGATCGTGAGGCAGAACGGCGTCCCGGCTTCGTCCATGCGCGCGTACCGCTTGCCGATCGTCCCCGCGTCGTCGAACGTCACCGGTACGCCGTCGCGGGCGAGCGTGTCGGCGAGCGTGCGGGCGTAGTCGCCGTGCGCCTTCGGGATCAGCGGGAAGACGCCGACCGGCGCGGGGGCGAGGTACGGGGGCAGTTGCCAGACGGTGCGTTCGGCGTCGCGGACGAGGTGGACGTCGGCGAGCGCCCAGAGGAGCCGGTCGATCCCGAACGTGAGCTCGAGGACGTGGGGGAGCACCTTCGGCTGTCCGGTCGGGGTCACCGCGAGGTCGCGCCCCGCCCCCTCTCCGTGCCGCGTCAGGTCGTAATCGCCCCGGTAATGCACGGCCCCGACCTCGGTGTAGCCGCCCCAGCTCTCGAGGCGGACCTCCGCGTCGAACTGGAGCCGATTGTAGAACGCCCGCTCCTCCTTCGACTTCTCGTAGAAGCGGATCCGGTCGGCCGGGAAGGCGAGGACGTCCCGGAGGAATCTTAGCAACTGGACCATGTGGAAGACGTAGAACTCCGGCAGCCCGCCGTCGACGAGGTCGGACGCGGCGACCAGCTCCGGCGGGACCCCCTCCGGCCCCCGGCGATCGGCGCGGACGATCGGGAGCCGTTCGGCCCGGACCGGGTCGAACGGGACGGGGAACCGGTCGGGGGCGAAGAAGATCTGGAGCTCGGCCTGCGTGAACGCCCGCAATCGGTACAGCACCTGGCGCGGCGCGATCTCGTTCCGGTACGCCTTGCCGATCACGGCGATGCCGAGCGGCAGCGCCCGTCGGCCGACGTCCCACATGCGGGCGAAGGCGAGGTAGCTCCCTTGCGCGGTCTCCGGGCGGAGGTACCCCCGTTCGCGGCCGAGCACCCCGAGCTCCGTCGCGAGCATCATGTTGAACGGCCGAGGCACGCTGAGCGTCAGGGAGCCGCACGACGGGCACCGGAGCCCCCGGTCCCGGACGATCTCGCCGATCTGCGCGGCCGAGAGGCCGTCGACCCCTTCGGGACGGACCTTGGCGAGCACGGTGTCCGCCCGGAACGCCGTGTGGCACGACTCGCACGTCACTTCCGGGTCGGTGAAGTTCTCGAGGTGGCCCGACGCGCGGACGACCGACTCGGGAACGATCTCCGCCGGGTCGATCAGGTGGTAGTCGTCGGAGAGCCCGAGGAACCAGGCGCTCCACGCGTCCTCGAGGCGGCGCTTGAGCGCGGTGCCGAGCGGGCCGTAGTCGTACAACCCCTGGATCCCGCCGTAGATCTCGGCCGAGGGCCACAGGACCCCCCGCCGGCGGAGGAGCGCGAACAGCTCGTCGAGCTTCATCGGCCCCCGCCGCCGTCCCGGGGTCCGGGGCGAGCGATAAGGTGTTCGGTGGTGCGGGTCACGAGCTGGTACGCCGGGTCGTCCGCGGGCAACCGGACGATCAGCGGCTGGACCGCCGTCCCCGGGGCGACGCGGGCGGCGTCGGGGAGGCCGAGCCACCGCCACGGCTCGACGAGCGCCGACCGGGCGACGAACGCGGCCGAGACCGGCCGGTGGCGTAACCGCGAGCCGACGTAGGCGAACTCGAGCTCCCGCCAGATCGACGGCGCCTGGAACATCGCGTTGTCGGTGCCGAGGAGCACGGAGAGGCCGAGCCGCTCCATCGCCCGGAGGTCCGGCTGCCGGCCGAACAGCGCATTCGACCGGGGGCAGACCGCGACGGCGACCCCGGCCCGACGCACGGCCGCGAGGTCGTCGTCGGTCGCCCGCGCGAGGTGGACGAGGAGGTCCGGCGCCGGTTCGAGGTACGACTCGGTCGGCTCGCGGACCGCTTCGCTCGCGTGCAGCGAGAACCTCTTGCCGCGCGCGCGGCACGATCGGGCGACCGTGCGGAGGGTCTCGGCCGTCTCGTCGCGCGCGCTCGACAGTCCGACGCCATCGGCGACGTCGAGCAGCCGGTCGAGCTCGCGACGGTCGATCGGCCGGGCGAGCGGGCGTCCGAGGATCACCGGCTCGACCCCGGTGCCGCGGGCCGCGCGACGGAGCATCTCGACCCCCGGCCGTCCCTCCTCCCGGAAGTCGATCGTTCGGGCCACGCCGCCGCGGCGCATGCGGTCCAGCGCCCGTCGCATCGCCGCCTCCTTCGCGGCGCGGGGGGTCTCGGCGAGCAACCGGAACTTGTAGCCGGCCGGCGCCTGCACGAGGCGCGCGACCGGGGCGGACGGCGGTTCGATCCGGGAGACGGCGTCGCCCAGATGGGTGTGGCCGTTCACCGGGGCCGGGACGACGATCCCGCGGACGCGGCGAAGGCGGCCGCGCGTCGAGTCGGTGCCCCGCTGTCCGACCTCGACGATCCGCCCTCGCGAGAACCGGACGTACGCCGGCCGAGGTCCGTCGACGTCGAGGATCGCTCCGTCCACGATCATCGTGCGCCCGCGGGGGAGGTCACCGGGACGATAACTCGACGCCCGAAGGGGTAATCCCCCTCGGCCGTACCGGTCGCGCGGGTCGGCCGATGGCAGCGACGGTTGCGGGACCCCGTCGAGACCTCGCCGTCTCCGGGCACGTGAACGTCGATCGGTTCCTGTCGGTCGACCGGTTCCCGGCGCCCGATCGGACCGAGCCGGTCCGGGGCGCGCGGGTCGCCCTCGGCGGGACCGCCACGAACGTCGCGTTGGTGGCGGCCGCGCACGGGGTCCGGGTCGGCCTGATCGCACGGATCGGGGTCGGGTTCCCCCCCGACTTCCGCCGACGGCTCGTCCGCGCCCGCATCGACCTGGGCGGGCTCCGCACGGTGCCGAGCCGCCGGACTCCGGAGTGCTACATCGTCGAGGACCGGGACGGCCATCAGCGGACGATGATCGACCAGGGCGCGATGGACAGCGGCGTCGATGCGACGGTCAGCCGTTCGTGGTTGGGACGGTTCGCCTGGCTCCACGTCGGCACCGGTGCGCCGACTGATCAGCTGGCGCTCGCCTCCACGGCCCGATCGCTCGGGCTGCGGGTCGCCGCGGACCCCGCCCAGGAGATCTTCTACGGATGGAGCGGCCGCGAGCTGCGCCGACTGCTCGCGGAGTCGGAGATCCTGTTCGGCAATGCGGCGGAGCTCGATCACGCCGCGCGCCTGACAGGGGTCCGAGGCCCGCGCGGGCTGCTCGAGCGGGTTCCCCTGGTTGTACGGACGGAGGGCCCGCGTGGGGCGACCGCGTTCGCGCGCTCCGGCGCAGTCCACGTTCCCGCCGTTCGACCGCGCCGCCGACGCACGTTCGTGGGCGCGGGCGATGCCTTTCGCGGCGGATTCTACGGGGCGTTTTTCCGGGGGGCCCCGACGCCGACCTGCCTCGCGGCCGGAACCACGGCCGCCGCGCGCTGGATCGCGGGACCGGGGTAGGGTGCCTCATGGAGATGCACGCGTTCGGCCGACTCCTGCCCGCATCGACCGCGCGTCGCCGGCTCCTGGCGGCGGTGCGCCCGATCGACCGGATCGAGCGGTGCGACGTCGCCGACGCGTTCGATCGGATCGCGGCGCAGCCGCTGCGCGCCCCTCGACCGATCCCCGACTTCGCCCGCGCCGCCTGGGACGGGTACGCGGTCCGGAGCGTCGACACCGCCCCGGCCCGGCGCGGAGCGCCGGTCGAGCTCCGCGTCGTCGCCGAACTGTACGCCGAAGAGCGACGTCCGGTCTCGATCCGACCGCACCAGGCCGCCGCGATCGCCACGGGGGCACCGCTCCCTCGGGGCTCCGACGCCGTTGCGATCTTCGAGGATGTGGAGCGGTCGGGGGATCGGATCCGGATCGAGCGCTCGGTACGCCCGGGAACGCGGGTCGTACCCGTCGGGGGCGACCTGGCGCGCGGAGCGGTGCTCGCCCGCCGCGCGGAACGGCTGGGGGCGGCGGACGTCGGGGCGATCGCGTCGGCGGGGTTCGCCTCGGTCCGGGTCTACGCCCGTCCGATCGTGGAGGTGGTGCCGAACGGCAACGAACTGATCCCCCCCGGCGGTCGCCGCGGACCGGGCCGCATCTTCGAGAGCAACAACGCGGCGCTGGCGGGCGCCATCCGGGCGAGCGGCGGGATCCCCCGACTGGGGCCCCCGCTCCCCGATGACGCGGCGGCGATCGAATCGGCGCTGCGCTCCGCACTTCGCCGGGCGGATCTCGTCCTCGCGACGGGGGGAAGCTCCGTCGGCGAGCGCGACCACCTGCCCCGCATCCTCCCGCGGCTGGGGCGAATGCTGTTCCACGGCGTGGCCGTCCGGCCGGGGAAGCCGACCTTGGCGGCGGTCGCCGGGCGGAAGCTCGTCCTGGGCCTCCCCGGGCACCCGACGTCGTGCCTCGCGAACATGTTCTGGCTCGTCGATCCGGCGATCCGGCGGCTTGCGCGACGGCCGGGCCCGGGATGGAGCGTGGAGACGACGGTCGCGGCGGCCGATCTGCCCGCCCCGCCGCCGGGGATGACGGCGGTGGTGCCGCTCGCCCTCGTCGGCGGTCGCGCGTTCCCCACGTTCCGGGGCTCGGCGGCGATCTCGAGCTTGCGGCCCGCGAACGGGTTCGCGTTCCAGACCCCCGGGCGGGCGGCGGTCGCCCGGGGCGAGCGTCTCCGGGTCTGCCGGCTCGACCCGCCGCTCGGCGGCCCGTCAAACGGTTAAGCGCGGTCTCTCCTCCGGGCTCCGTGGGGACGCGTCCGCTGCGCATCGCCATCGTGGCGATCGAGGGGACGAACTGCGACGAGGAGCTTCGGGTCGCGCTGGAGGCGCTAGGGACCCGGCCCGAGGTCGTCACCCTGAACCAGCTCGGCGACGACCCGGGGCGGACGGCCCGGCACCGGGCGCTCGACGACTTCGACTGCCTGTTCTTCCCCGGCGGCTTCTCCGGCGGCGACTACGTGCGAGCCGGCGCGATCTTGGCGGCGCGGGTGCGCGCCGCGATCGGTCCGTCGCTCGAGGAGTTCGTCCGCTCCGGCCGGACCGTCGGCGGGATCTGCAACGGGTTCCAGGTGGTGACCGAGCTCGGGCTCCTCCCCGGTCGACCGGACGGACGCCTGGGACCTCCCGACGCCGCGCTGGTGACGAACGACTCCGGGCACTACGAGTGCCGGCCGACGTTCGTCGCTTGGAGCGGCGGCCGATTCCCGCCTCTGGCCGGTACCCCGGCAGGGACCCGGTTCCTGTTCCCGTCGGGCCACGGGGAAGGGAAACTGGTACTCTCGGGCGACGGCGCCGCTCGACGGGCGGAGCTCGCCGACCGCGGTCAGGTCCTGTTCCGGTGGGTCGCGCCGGACGGCGGCCCGGCGGTCTACCCGTGGAACCCGAACGGGACGGAGGGCGACATCGCTGGGCTCACGAACCCGGGCGGGAACGTCTTCGGCCTGATGCCCCACCCCGAGCGGGCGTTCTTCCGGGCGCAGACGCCGGAGTGGACCCGCTCCGGCGGCCCCGACGGGTTCGGGGACGGCCGCCGGTTCCTCGAAGCGGTCGTCCGCTCCGCCTCCGAGCGCGCGTAGCCGACCGGGCGCGGGTCAGCTCCCAGACCTCGAGGGTCTCCCCCCCGAGACGGCGTTCGGCGACCGTGCGGACCGCGCCCCCCCGCGCCCGCCATCGGGCCCGGAGCGCCGCGCGACGGGTCGGCTCCTGGAGGGAGGAGACGAGCACGTACGCCCGGCCGCCGTCGGCGAGGTGGTCGGGGAGCGTCCGCAGGATCCGCGCCGTGACCGCCCACCCGTCTCGGCCGCCGTCGAGCGCGATGTTCGTCCACGGGTCGGGATCGCGTTGGGCGACGGTCGTCGGGAGGTACGGCGGGTTGGCGACGATCCGGTCGAACGAACCGAGCCCAGCAGCGAGGTCGGTGCGCACGACGTGGACGACCACCCCCGCCGATCGGGCGAGCTGGGCGGCCGCGCGGACCGCCGCGGGCGCGACG
>JASHXM010000162.1 GCA_030043545.1 Thermoplasmata archaeon
TCCGACTGCAGGATTTCGGCTTCGGCATGACGGCGTACCGGGTCGCCCGGGCGCTGGTGGTCCAGACGAAGCTCGAAGGGGATCTCGTCCGTGAGTTCGCCCCCGCAGATCGGATCCGGGTGATCCCCCCCGGGATCGACCTCGCGGAGTGGGCCCAGCCGGCCGGCGATCGGCTGCCGGAGGTTCCCCTCCCCAACCGGTTCTGGCTGTTCTCGGGCCGGGTCGCCTCCAACAAGGGGCTCGACGTCCTGGTCGAGGCCCTCGCGCGAGTGCCACCGACCGAACGCCTCCCGCTGGTGCTGATGGGGCGCGACTGGGGCCAGCGACCGAAGATCGACGAGCTCGCGCGTCGGCTCGGCGTGGCGGACCAGCTGGTCTGGCTCGGTCACGTCCTCGAGGCGGCCGCGGTCGCGGAGCGGGTCGGCATCCCGCTCGTCGTTTCGACCCACTACCACCCGGCCGACCGCGACGAGCCGGCGATCAAGGCGGCGCTCCTCCGCCTGCAGGATTTCGGCTTCGGCATGACGGCGTACCGGGTCGCCCGGGCGCTGGTGGTCCAGACGAAGCTCGAGGGGGATCTCGTCCGTGAGTTCGCCCCCTCAGATCGGATCCGGGTGATCCCACCCGGGATCGACCTCGCGGAGTGGGCCCAGCCGGCCGGCGATCGGCTGCCGGAGGTTCCCCTCCCCGACCGGTTCTGGCTGTTCTCGGGCCGGGTCGCCTCCAACAAGGGGCTCGACGTCCTGGTCGAAGCCCTCGCGCGGGTCCCACCGACCGAACGCCTCCCGCTGGTGCTGATGGGGCGCGACTGGGGCCAGCGACCGAAGATCGACGAGCTCGCGCGCCGGCTCGGCGTGGCGGACCAGCTGGTCTGGCTCGGTCACGTCCCGTCCCGCTCGGCGTACCGCGCGGTCGTCCGTCGGGCGACCGCGTTGGTGCTGCCGTCGGAGTGGGAGGCGTTCGGGCTGGTCCTCCTGGAAGCGATGGCCGCCGGCACTCCTGTCGTCGCGACGTCGGTCGGGGGGGTTCCGGAGGTGCTCGAGGGCGGGGCCGCGGGACGATTGGTCCCATACGGGGACCCGGAGGCGCTCGCGTCCGCGCTCCGGGAGATCGTCCGCAACCCCGAGGAGACGCGGGCCCGGGTCGTTCGTGGGACCGAGGTTGCGAAGCAGCTCGACTGGTCCGAGTGCGCCCGACGCCACGTGGCGCTCTACCGCGAACTCGTCCGCCGCTGAGCGCGGCGTCGCTCGAGCGCTACCAGTTCGGCTCCCACGTGCTCGAGATCGCGGCCCGCCGCCCCGCCCTTCACCCGCCCGACCGCCCGGAACAGGCGGCCGATCCACCCGACGATCACCCTCCGCTCCGAGGGATCACCGAAGCGCCGTAGTCGGCGACGATCCCCAGTCCGCGCCGCAGATCGGTCCGGGAGGCGGCGAACGAGATGCGCAGGTGGGACGCTCCGCGGCTCCCGAAGGCGTCCCCCGGGGTGGTGATCACTCCGCGTCCCAAGAGGTTCGTGGCGATGTCGGCGCTCGGCATCCCCCAGTCGATCCGGGGGAAGGCGTAGAACGCCCCGGCGGGAGGGACGAGGGAGACGCCGGGGATCCGGGAGAGCAGCTTCACGACGAGCGCCCGGCGGGCGCGGAACTCGGCGACCATCTTCCGGGTCGCCGCGTCGGACTCGAGCCCCGCCAACACGGCGATCTGCGTGGGCGTCGGCGGGCAGGCGAGAAGGTGGTAGTGCATCTTGTTGAGCTCGACGGCGAGCGGTCGGGAGGCGACCAGGAACCCGATCCGCCACCCCGTCATCGCGAGCGTTTTCGAGAACGAGTTGACGATCACGACCCGGTCGCTCCGGCCCCAGAACGACGTCGCCGGCCGGTCGTACGTGATCTCCTCGTACACCTCGTCGGAGACGACGGTCAGATTGTGCCGGTCGGCGAACGCGACGATCCGGTCGACGACGGACTTCGGAAACACCGCGCCCGTCGGGTTCGACGGGCTGTTGACGACGATCGCCCGGGTCCGAGGGGTGACGAGCCCTTCGAGCTCGTCGAGGTCGGGGAGGAACCCGGTCGTCTCGGCGAGCGGGTACGGCACGGGGACCGCGCCGACGAGCCGCGCGTGCGGAGCGTACAGGACGAACCCCGGGTCCGGGACGAGCACCTCGTCGCCCGGGTCGTAGAGGGCGAGCGCCGTCGCCATCAACCCCTCGGTGCCGCTGCCCGTGATGATCACGTTCTCCTTCGACGTCGCCGGGTCCCGGTCACGGTACCGCTCGGAGACCTTCTCCCGCAGCTCCGGCAGCCCGGCGGACGGACCGTAGTGGTTCCGGCCGTCCCGCACGGCGGCGCAGAGCGCCTCGACGACCGCCGACGGCGGATCGAAGTCCGGCTCGCCGAGGCCGAGGTTGATCGAGTTCGGGCCGGCGGCCTCGAACATCTTGCGGATGCCCGAGATCTCGACCTCCCGCGTCCGCTCGGCGACCATTCGGGCGAGGACGACGGCCCCCTTCTTTACCGTTATCGCCGCCCGA
>JASHXM010000163.1 GCA_030043545.1 Thermoplasmata archaeon
TCGAGACGATCGTGGACGCCTACCGCGGCGCGCCCGACTTCGACGAGTCGATCACCCGCTACCAGGTGGAGCACATCACCTCCCACAACGGGGGCGAGGGGTACGAGCCGCCGGAGTGCGCGAGCCTCCGCAGCCACGGGCTCTGCGCGCGGGACGGCGACCCGGACGGGCCGACCCCGGCCGATCGGGCGCGGGACCCGCTCTGCTTCGAGCCGTTCCTGAAGCACCCGCTGCAGTACTACCGGCTCAAGGGGGGGGCGCCCCGGGAGCGGGCGGATCGGTCGCCGTCGGAGCCGACGCGGGGAGGGCGGAGTACGTCCGCCACGCCCGGGCGATCGCGGTCCACTGGCCGGCAATGACGATGTACAGGAGCGCCACGTCGATCACCGTGAAGCCGATCCCGTGCCAGACGAACCGCGACCACGGCTCGCTCGGCGCCCACGGCCACGGGAGCGACCAGTCGAACTCGAGGAACGCCGCGATCGCGAGCACCACGAGCCGGTCGGCCCGGGAGAGGAGCCCGCCGTAGAGGCGTCCCTGGCCGAGCGCCTGGGCCTGGGTGCCCATGTAGCTCGCCAGCAGGAGGCTCGCCAGGGCCAGCAGGGCGAGCCACGGCATCGCGAAGCCCGAGACGGCGATCCCGAGCACGAGGAAGACGTCGGCGTACCGGTCGAGGACGTGGTCCAAGAGGTCGCCGCGGGGCGAGCTCCGCTGGGTGCGGCGGGCGACCGCCCCATCGAGGACGTCGAACAGTCCCGAGAGGAGGATGAGGCCGCTCACCGCGAGGAACAGGAGGGGGGTCGTCGCGCGGACCGCCGCCGCCGTCGCCCCGGCGCCCGCCGCGAGCGCCAGCGCGACCCAGCTGAGCGACGACGGCGACCAGGCGAGGAACGGCTTCGCGAGCCGGGCGATCTGGGGCTGGAACCGCTCCCGCAGCTCCTCGAGCACCATCGGGGGTCGCTACGGGGACCGGGCCAAAAGCCCGGCGGTGACGCGCCGGTCGGCGAGCCAGTCGACGCGGCCGACGCGCGGCCGGATCGGCGCGCGCACGAGCCGGTCGATCTCGCGCGCGACCTCGGCGACGGAGCGGCCGGTGGTGTCGACCTCGACGACCGGTCGCCCCGTCTCGAGCGCCTCGACGAGCACCCCGTCGGTCGCCTCCGCCACAAAGTTCGCGTCCCGATCGGACCTCCGGCCGCGACGCGCCCGCGCGAGGCGCCGGGCGAGTTCCGTCGGTCGACACCGGAGGACGATCGAGGCGCGGACCGGCAGGAAGTGGGCGAGGTGTCCGACGACCAGGTCCGTCCCGGCGAACTCCGTCGAACGGCGGGCCCATCGCACGAGCCGGGGGAGGTCGACGATGACGGTCGACCGCGTCCGGCGGGCGTACCCGTGGCGCAGGGCGAGGTCGGCGACCTCCGCCGTCGCCCACCGGGGCGCGAGCCGGCGCGCGACCGAGCTCTTCCCCGTGCCGGGCGTGCCCGTCAACGCGACCGGTCGCCGCATCCTCCGATCAGGCGAAGCGGAGCGTCGGGAACTCCCGACGCCACGCCAGCACCTCGGGCCCGACCTTCTCCCGACGAACCCCGGCCCGGACGAGCAGTCCGGCGAGTCGGGGCATCTCCGACGGGGTGAGGCCGAGCCGGGCGATCTCCGCCGTGCCGATCCGGCCCACGAGATCGACGAGGAGGCGCTGCCGTTCGAGGCGGCGGGCGAGGACGCCGCCGCCGATCCCGTGCGCGGCCCGCAGCCGCGGGCGGTCCACGTGGAGCTGGTGCGAACGCGTGAAGCCGTCCGACTCGGCGATCAGCGGGATCCCCTCCTGGGTCAAGGCGCGGCCGAGCGCCTGCGCGTTCTCCACGGTCGTCCGGGCGTAGTCGGCGCCGCACCGTTCGAGCTCGAGGAGCGTCTGGGCGATCCCGGCGATCCGGTTCCAGTGGGCGTTGTCGAACGTCCGCCAGACGAGGGCCGGGTCGAGCCGCTCGAACAGGTCGGTGCGGTCGGTCGCGATGATCCCGCCCTGCGGGCCGGGGAACGACTTGTGCGTGCTCCCGAACAGTACGTCGGTCCCGTGCCGAAGCGGGTCCTCGAACGCGCCGCCGGCGATCAGCCCCAGGACGTGGGACGCGTCGTACAGCACGAGCGCTCCGACGGCGTGGGCGGCCTCGGCGATCTCGTCGAGCGGGTACGGGAACAGGAAGAAGCTCTGACCCAGGACGACGGCGTCCGGCTTCTCCCGGCGGATCGTCTCGACCGCGGCCGGTCCGTCGACCCGGTGCCCCGGGCCGGGCGCCGGGAGCGGCGCCACCGTCTGGCCGAGCAGCGCGGGCAGGTAGGCGGGCGCGTAGCCGTCGTACCCTCCGGCGTCGGGCGGGATCGCGAGGAACCGGGCGCGGGGCGGGAGGACGGTCGCGAGGACCGACATCGCCGCGACGTGGCCCGAGAGCGGACGGGTCGTCGCGTGCTTCGCCCGGAACACGCGCGCCGCCGCGGCGTTCGCCAGCGACTCGACCTGATCGGTGTACCGGGTCCCGGCGTAGCTGTTGTCGATCGGCTCGCCGTCGAACTCCCCGTGCATCGGGAGCGTGTAGCGGCCGGCGAGGTCGCTCGCGAGCAGGCGCCGGGCCGCGGGTGAGACGGCGTTCTCGCTCGCGAGGAGGTTGAAGACGGAGCGGCCGCGCCATCGGTCGTGCGCGCGGACGATCCGCGCGAGTCGGCGCTCGTCGTCAGTCGGCGCTGCGGGCATGCGGCTCCGCCCCGTCGGACCGGGGGCCCTTCGCGAGCTTGCGCCGCTCCCGGTGCCCGCACCGCGGGCAGACGAGCTCGGCGCCCCCCAGGCGGAGCACCGCGTGGCACAGCTGGCAGCGGGCGGAGACGACGCCGAGCGAGGTCGGGGCCGTCGTGAGCTTGATCGACGGCCGCGCCTGGAGCACCTTCGCGACCAGGATGTCGCCGACCGCGAACTCGGTCGACAGCGACTCGGTGTAGCCGTCCTTCGCCTTCGAGATGTGGACCGTCCCCTCGGGCTTTCCCGGGACCGCCCGGCGGCTGCCGGTGGTGGAGACGACGGTGCAGATCGCCATCGCGGTCTTGAGCTCCTCGACCCGGGCGAAGACGAGGTCCCCCTCGGCGAGCTCCGGCACCCCGTTCCGGGCCTCGACCCGAACGGTCCGGTCCCGCGGGTCGATCGACGGGGTCCCCAGGACCGACGCGTAGATCCGGCCCCGGTCCTCGTACGTCCCGCGGCCGGGCAGATACTCTTCGGCAGCGCCCAGGTAGTCCCCGGGGAGGACCAGGTTCGGCAGCTCGGGATCGGTCATGGGGGTTGAGTCCGGATCGCCCACAGGTCGACGGCGAGCTCGACCCGGGCCCGGGCGTGGTGCGGAAACGTCCGCGGCAACGACCAGGGGACCGGAGCGACCTCGACGACCTTGGCGCCGCGCGCGACCGCGCGTCGCGCTATAAAGGTTCGCGACTCGGCGAGCGCGAACGCGTAGACCGACCGCTCGGCGAGGGCGAACGCCCGCTCCCAGAACGGCCGGTCGGCGTGGCGCCGCTGGGCGCCGAACGGCGGGTTCATCACCACGATCTCGGCGGCCTCGTCGGCCTCCCCGACGTCCGCTGCGGTGAACTCGACGGCGACCGACTCGGCCGCCGCCGTCGCCCGGGCGAGGTGGATCGCCTCGGCGTCGGCGTCGACGCCGCGCACCGGGGTCGCGCCGAGCAGCGCCGCGCCGATCGCGAGCCGACCGGTGCCGCATCCGAGGTCGAGGACCGAGCGGCCGGCCAGGCCATCGGTCCGGTCCGCGAGCGCCAACAGGCGGGCGGCGGCCGGGGTCGGCGTGACGACCTGTTCCCGGCTCGGGTCCGGGTGCGGGAACCCGGGAACCCGCTCTAACCGTCGGGCGAGCTCGGATGGGCGCACGCCGCCGGACCGGTCCCGGCCCCCAAGACGGTGACGCTGCGGCCGGCCCCGGTCCGAACGGGCGAAGCGGGGAGCCGGATTTGAACCGGCGAACGCCTTCGCGGCAGGATCTCTTCGGCGGCGAGGCCGCCGTTTAAGTCCTGCGCCGTTACCAAGCTTGG
>JASHXM010000164.1 GCA_030043545.1 Thermoplasmata archaeon
GGAGTGGATGCCGAGGACCGGTGACCTTCGAGACCCCGTAGCCGGCCGGCGGAGTCACGGTGAACGGCACCGTTCCGTTCGGCTCGGGGAACGAGAGGGCGCCGCTTCCCCCGACGGTCGTGTTCGTCCGTGAGACCGACGGGGCGCCGGCCGCGACCCCCCAGGAGGAGTCGGCCGGGAGCCCCACGGCCCGGAACGTGAGCGGCTCGGCGTCCGGGTAGAGGAAGGAGAGCGTCCCCTGGAACGTGTTCGCGACCACCACGCTGTGGGCGCCGGCGTCGTAGACGACTCCGAGCGGGGTCGATCCGACCCCCACCGAGTGGGTGACCCGGTCCGTCCGGTCGGAGATCTCGTAGACGACTCCCGAGATCACCGTCACCCACACGGACCGGTCCGCTGGGTCGTAGGCGACCGCCTGGGCGCTCGGGTGGACGTCGCAGACCAGGTTGCACGGATAGATTCCCGTGACGACCGTTCGGCTTGCGGCGTTGATGACGGCGACGAACGCACTGGGGACGGTGGGGCTGGACTCAACCGCGACGAACAGCTCTCCGGTCCCCGAATCGTACGCGATCCCGATCGGCTGCCCTCCCACGGGGATCGTGGCGACGACCGAGTTGGTCGTGTCGTTGATGACGCTCACCCGGTCGCTCACCAGGTTGGTGACGAACACCTCCCCGAGCGATCGGACGTAGGCGACGCCGGCCGGGGCGCCGCCGACCGAGATGTTCGCGACGGGGTGGAGGTGGGCGGCCGAGAGCACCGTGACGTTCGCCGTCGACTCGTCGGCCACGAACAGCTCCTCGTGCTGACTGTCGTACGCCAGCGCCGACGGATACATCCCGACGGGGATCGGAGCGGAGGGGAGGTCGGTGGTGTCGTTGATGGCGGTCACGGAGTTGCCGCCTCCGCTCGCGACGAACACCTGGCCGAGTCCGTATGCGGCCGCGACCAGGTTGCCGCTGGGGATCGGCACGGAGTCCGTCACGGTGTCGTCGGGTCCGGAGAGGATCGTGACGTTGCTCGAGCCGGCGACGAACAGCTCGCCCTTGGCCGGGTCGTACACGACCGCGGACGGCTCCGCTCCGATCGCGATCGTCGCGATGTCCGCGGCGGCCGGAGCGTCGATCAGCACGACCGAGTTCGTGCCGGTGACGGTCAGGAAGATCTGCCCGGTCGCCCGGTCGTACGCGCCGCCCCACGGGTAGAGCCCCACCGCGACCGTGCCGACGACCGAGTTGGAGTTCGCGTCCACGACGCTCACGTTCCCGTCGTAGTAGTTCGAGACGAACACCTCCTGATCGGTCGGGTCGGACTCGATCCCGCCCGGGGAGGAGCCGACCGGGATCGTCGCGACGACCGAGTCGCTCGAGTCGGAGATCACGGAGGTCGTGTTCGACCCCTCGTTCGAGACGAACACCTCGCCGAGCGGGGCGTAGTACGCCGGGCAGACGGGGAGATCGCCGACGGTGACGTTCGCGACGACCCGGTCGCTCGATCCGTCGATGACGCTCACGTTGTCCGAGGCGGCGTTCACGACGAACACCTGGTCGGTGCCGTTGTCGTACACCACGCCGTACGGAATGTCGCCGACCCCGAGCGTCTTGGAGACCGAGTTGGTCGACGGGTCGATGACGCTCACCGTCCCCTGACAGGAGAAGCACGTGAGACTGGTGGAGGCGACGAAGACCCGTTGCGCGTGGCTGTCGTACGCGATCCCGTACGGCTGGCCCGTGACCGAGATCACCGCCACGACGTGGTCGGTGGTGTCGTTGATCACGGAGACGGTACCGTAGACGTAGTTGGAGACGAAGATCTCCCCCATCGCGGGGTCGTACGCGACGAACGACGCCACCCCGATCATCGGGATCGAGGCGACGACCCGGTCCGAGACGGTCGAGATCACCGTGAGGTTCGCCGTGTTGAGATCCGCGACGAACACCTCGTGCTTCGCCGGGTCGTAGACGTCGGTGTACGGGCCCACGCCCACGGCCGGGTGATAGTTGCCCGCATGCCAGGTATCGTTCGTGAGGTCGAGCGTCGCCGCGACCGTGGGCGGGATCGGCGGCGTCGTGGCGGGGGAGACCGAGAGCCCGACCGAGGCGGTGGGCGCGGACGGCGAGGTCGGCCCGGCGGGGGAGCTCGACGTCGGCGCGGAGAGTCCCGAAACCGTGCCCGCCGCGACCGCCGATAGCAGCGCGCAGGCGGCGACGGCGACGACGAGGGCGCGGGTCCGTCCGATCATGGACGCGGTTCCGCCTACCCCCTCACTCCGCGCCCGTACTTACCGTTCGTCGGGACGGCATTCCGGCTTGGTCGGGGCCCCAGAGCGCTCCGCGACTGGTCGGACGTTATCTGCCCGCGCGACGAGTGCCGTCGCATGAGCTCGAGATCGACCCCGCCCGAGGGGTTCCGCGTACGCCGGGGCGGACACGACATCGAAGGGTTCCTCGCCGTCCCGCAAGGTCCCCCGCAGCCGCGACCCGCGGTCGTCGTGATCCACGAGATCTTCGGCCTCGACGACCACCACCGGGACGTCGCCCGGCGGTTCGCCGCGCAGGGGTACGTCGCCGCCGCCCCCCACCTGTTCGGCGGCGAGCTCGGGAAGGTCCTCACCCCGGAGAACATCCGCCTCGCGATGCGCTCCCTCGCCGATGCACCGCCCGACCTCCGACGGGACCCGTCGAAGTTCGCCGCCTTCGCCGCCACCCAGCCGCCCGAGCGGCGCCCGGTCCTGGAGGCGTTCGGCCACGTGACGAGCCCCGCCGCCCAGGCGGAGTTCGCGCTCGACCTCGCGGCCGTCACCGGACATCTCCGTACGCTCGACGCGGTCGATCCAGCGCGGATCGGGTCGGTCGGATTCTGCTTCGGCGGCGCCATGTCCGCCCGGCTGGCGACCGTCGATCCCGCACTGCGGGCCGCCGTGATCTTCTACGGGCAGAACCCCCCGCTCGAGGACGTCCCGAAGATCCGCGCCGCCGTTCTCGGGCTCTACGGCGAGGACGATCCGGGGATCACCGCGACCGTCCCGACGCTCGCGGACGCGATGCGCCGCGCCGGCGTCCGGTTCGACTCCCATGTGTATCCCGGGGCGAAGCACGCCTTCTTCAACGACACCCGGCCCAACTTCCACGCCGCGAGCGCGGAGGACGCGTGGCGGCGCGTGCTGGCGTTCTTCGGCGCGGAGCTGGGGCCGTCGGGCGCCGGGCCCCGCTAACGGCTCCCCGCGCACAGAGGGCCCGTGGCCGACTACAAGTGGACCGTTCTCTCCAACACGACGCTCGGCGGCCTGCTCGCGTCGATCGACGGGACGATCCTGCTCATCTCGCTCCCCGTCGTCTTCAAGGGGCTCGGGGTCGACCCGTTCAGCGTCGGGACGTTCCCGCTCCTCATCTGGCTCCTGCTCGGCTACGGGGTCGTCACGGCGACGCTCCTCGTCACGGTCGGTCGCCTCTCCGACATGTGGGGCCGCGCCCGGATGTACAACTTCGGCTTCGCCGTCTTCTCGACCGGGTCGATCCTCCTCTTCCTGGAACCGTGGCCGGGGGCCGAGGGGGCGTGGGCGCTCGTCGGCTTCCGCCTGATCCAGGCGGTCGGCGCGTCGTTCCTGTTCGCGAACTCCGCGGCGCTCTTGACCGACGCCTTCCCGCCGAACGAGCGCGGGAAGGCGATGGGCGTCAACCAGATCTCGTTCATCGGAGGGTCGATGATCGGCCTCATCGTCGGCGGGCTGCTGGCGAGCGTCCCCGACCTTCCGATCGGCCCGTTCGTCCTGCCGACGTGGCGGCTGATCTTCCTCGTCAGCGTGCCGGTCGGAGTGTTCGGGACGGTCTGGGCATACCTCCGGCTCAAGGAGATCTCGATCCGCCGCCCGGACCAGCGGATCGACTTCGCCGGCAACGCGACGTTCGGCGCGGGCCTCACCCTCGTCCTCGTCGGGATCACGTACGGCCTGCTGCCGTACCACGGGGCCTCGACCGGCTGGGGATCGCCGTGGGTCGTCGGCGCCCTCGCCGGAGGGATCGCCCTCCTGGTGGCGTTCGTGTTCATCGAGCGATGGGTGCCGGACCCGATGTTCCGGCTCGGGCTGTTCCGGGTCCGGGCGTTCGCCGCCGGCACCTCCGCCTCGTTCCTGGGGTCGCTCGCGCGCGGGGGCCTCATGCTGCTCCTCGTGATCTGGTTCCAGGGGATCTGGCTCCCGCTCCACGGCTACAGCTTCGCGGAGACGCCGTTCTGGGCGGGGGTGCTGATGATGCCGATGATCGGCGGCTTCCTCTGCGCGGGCCCGGTGAGCGGGTGGCTCTCCGATCGGTACGGTCCGCGCCTCCTCGCGACGATCGGGATGAGCGCCGGGGCCGTGACGTTCCTCGCCCTCGCGGCCGTCCCGGTCGACTTCGCCTACTGGCAGGTCGCGATCGTGCTGTTCGCCAACGGGGCGGCGATGGGGATGTTCGCGGCGCCGAACGCGGCGGCCGTGATGAACTCGGTGCCGGCGGAGAACCGCGGCGTCGCCTCGGGAATGCTGGCGACCCTCCAGAACGCCGGCCAGCAGATGTCGCTCGCGATCTTCTTCACGGTCGTCATCGTCGCGCTCGCCTCGGGGCTCGGCGCGAGCGTGCCGACCGCCCTCCACGGTGCGGGGGTCCCCCCCGCCGACGCGACGATCCTCGGGAACGCGATCGCCTCGAACCCGACCGGCGCGCTGTTCGGGACGTTCCTGGGCGAGAACCCGATGGCCGGGATCCTCGCCGTGGTGTCGACCGAGCCCGGGTGGGTCCCGCTCTCGTCCGCGGCGAACGCGACGTTACTCGCGCCGCATTTCTTCGCGTCGGCGATCGCGCCCGGGTTCGGCTCGGCGATCTCCGAGGCGTTCCTCGTGGCGGCCGGGCTCACGGGCGTCGCGGCGGTGATCTCGGCCCTTCGGGGCGGTCGGTACATCCACGGGGTCGACGACCCGGAGTCGGTCCGCGCGCGTCAGGCGGCGGGCGCTGCCCCGGGGCCCGGCGCGGGCGCGCCCGGCCCCGGCTCGAGCCGCTGACGTCCGCCCGTCGCTCCGAGCGCGATCGAGAAAGGGGAAAGGGTTGGACCGGGGCGCTCGGCGAACGCGCCTAGCCGCACCCGCAGCCGCCGGATCCGCAACCGCATCCGCCGCCCGCCTCGCCGCCGTGGCCGTGCTCGCCGGCGGGGGCGTTCGGGGAGGTGATCTTGAAGCCGGAGACGTTCAGGTCCTGGACGTAGTCGATCGTCGCGCCGTTCAACAGCCCCGCGGAGAGGTCGTCGACGACGATCGAGAACCCGTCGATCTGGACGACCTGGTCGCCGTTCCGGGGCTTGTCGAACGCCATCCCGAACGCGGCGCCGCCTCCGCCCCCGCCGCCGCACCCGCATCCGCCCCCGCCCGAGCCGCAGCCGCCGGAACCGCATCCGCCGCCGCTGCCGCCGGACTGAAGGTAGACGCGGACCGCGGTCCCGGGCTTCTGGCTCTTCATCAGGTCCCGAACCTGGTCCTGCGCTTCCTTGGTGACCGTTAGTTTGACCTCACTTTCGTTCATGATCGGGGCCCTCCTGCGCTACCCCTCACCCATGTACCGGGAGACGACTATAAAGCTCCGGCCACCGAGACGGCCGCTCACGCCGAGAACGACTTCCCGCAGGAGCACGTCTCCTTCGCGTTCGGGTTCGAGATCTTGAACCCGGACTGCTCGAGGCCGAGCAGGAAGTCGACCTTGAGCCCCTCCAGCAGCGGGGCGCTCGCCCGGTCGACGACGACGGTGAGCCCGCCGTCGCGGAAGGCGACCTCGTCGCCGGTCTCGACCTTGTCGAACGACATGCCGTACGTGAGCCCCGAGCAGCCGCCCCCCTGGACGTAGAGGCGGAGGGCGGCGTCCGGCTTCCCCTGCCGCTCCATGATCTTGAGGACCTGGTCCCGGGCGGCGGGGGTGACCTCGACGGCGACCATCGATGACGCTCCGACCGTTCTAGCCCCGCGGGCGCTAAAAACCGTTCGCTGGCGACGGCGCCACCCCCCGCCGCACCGAACGGGGCTTATCTACGGCCCCGCCGTCCGACCTCCGATGTGCCGGCTGTTCGCGACCCTCGCTCCGCGCGTCGACGCGGCGGATGAGTTCCTCGTCCGGTCCGACCGCTCCCTGCTCGCCCAGTCGAACGCCTCGCCGACGACCGCCCAGCGGGACGGCTGGGGGATCGGCTGGTTCGAGCCGTCCGGCCGGGTCCGCGTGGAGAAGGGGGTCGGGGGGGCGTTCCAGGAGAGCGAGCGGCCGCGGTTCGTCCAGGCCGCCCGGGACGCGAACGGCTCGCTGGTGATCGGCCACCTGCGCCACGCGAGCAACCCGATGAGCCTCCCGCCCGAGCGCCTGATCGGCGTCGAGAACTCCCAGCCGTTCGCGACCCACACGGTGCTGTTCGCCCACAACGGGTCGATCCCGTTCCCGGCCGAGACCCGTCCGTTCCTCGGCCTGCACGAGCGCGACCTGAAAGGCGTCAACGACAGCGAAGTGCTGTTCTGGCTCCTCGAGCGGAACGCGGAGGAGACGGGCGACGTCCTCGGCGCGTACGTCCGCACGGTCGAAGACCTGGTCCGGGTCTGGCAAGGCCTCCACCGCCCGGCGATCCCGCCGTTCTCCGGCCTCAACGTCGTCTTCGCCCGCTCGTCGACGGAGCTGTGGGCGTTCTGCCGGTGGACCGGCGAGCACGGCTGCGGCCTGCTCGACGCCGGTCGGCCGTACTACGAGATGACGTACCGGGCCGAACCGCATCGGGTGGTCGTCGGCAGCGAGCCGTTCGACCAGACGCCGGGGGTCTGGCAGCCGGTTCCGAACGGTTCGTACGTGCACGCGCAGCTCGTCGGGGACCGGGTCGAGGTGCGGACGGGGCGGATCCCGATCCCGACCGGGCTCGAGCTCGCCCCCGTCCCAACGTAGCCGGGGCGTCTGGGCGCGACGTACGTGCCGAGCGAGCTGATCTCCGGACCGGATCTCGGGGCCGGCTACCTCCACCAGCTGTCGCGGGACTCCGACGGCGCGACGACCACCTTCACCTACCACGCCCAGGACGGCGGCGCGGATGCGAACGGGCCCCCCCGAGGCCCCCTCGACGTCCTCGAGTTCGTGCACCCTCCGACCCCGTGCATGTTCGGCGGGCCGCGGTGCTGGCACCGCCGATTCCTGCTGCCCGTCGAGTCGTCGCTCGACGTCCGGCGCGCCTACAACCGCCATCGGTTCGTCCTCGAGGCGCAGCTCCGACGCGAGCACGATTCGGAGGCGGTGCCGATCGCCGCGGGGCTGGAGGAACTGGTCGGGCGGATCGCCGCCCCGCTCGCCGCGGAACGGATCCCGTGGTACGTCGGCGGGGTCGCCGGAGCGTGGCTGCTCGGGAGCGGCGTCCCGCCCCGGACGGTCGAGCTCGGCACCAACCGGGCCGGCGTCGACCGGGTCGCCGCGCTGCTCGGGGAGTACCTCACCGAGCCGCTGGCGCCGACGGAGCGACCGGGCCGGGGGATCGTGCGCGGTACGAAGGCGTTCGTCGGAAGCTTCGAGCGGGGGATCGCGATCGGGGTCGCGGTCCCGCTCGACCCGGGCGCCGTACGCCCGCTCGCCGAGTACTCCGGCCGGGACGGGGTCGTCCGGGACGAGCCAGCCCAGGTCGCCGGTCAGGTGATCGCCGCGAGCCGTCCGGAGTACGGACTCGTCGAGCTCGCCGAGCGCGGGGGCGACCCCCGCGCGACCGACCGGCTCGCCGAGTTCGTCCGGCGGCACGGAGCCGATGCGGAGCTGCTCGACGTCCTGCTCGCCCGGTCGACGCTGCCGCCGGGGCGCCGGGAAGAGCTGCACCGGTCGGCGCTGGGCGCGTGACGACCGTCCCGGGCGTGCGCTTCGAGCCGTAGCTTCATAGGGCTCCCCGCGGCCGGGACCGGTCGATGCTGACCCCGCTCGCGCCTCCGGCCCTCGAGCACCTGACCCCGCACGACCTCGTCACGTACTTCCGCTGCCCGCACGAGATGGAACTGCAGCGGAGCCACCGTCCCCACGTCGCCGGGCTCGCGACCGCGCCGATCCGGACGCCGGCCGACGTCGTTCCGCTCCACCGGTCGCCGCTGTTCGCGCCGCCCGTCGGCCGCCTCACCGTCAACGAAGGGCGGCTCGACGTCGGGACGTCCGACCGGCTCGTCTACGAGGACCCGGGGGAGGACGACCTCCCCGTCGTCTTTCCGCCCGAGCAGATCCGGCTCGACGCCCGGTTCCAACCGCCCCGCACCACCCTCGTCGATCCGGCCTGGGGGCTCGCGGGGCGACCGGACTGGGTCGTCGAGCGGAGCGGCGGGGCGCTCGTCCCCGTCGAGTACAAGGCGACGCACCTGTTCGTCGGCTACCACGAGGCGCACGGCCGCCTGTTCGACACCGTCCAGGCGGTCGCCGAGTGCCGACTCGTCGAGGCGGTGTTCGGTCGCCGCCCGCCGTACGGGATCGTCCTCTACGGCGACCAGGCCGGCGACGGGGCCCATGAGGGGTGGGTCGAGGTCCCGTACGGGGACGCCGAGGAGCGGTGGCTCAAGGTCGCGCTCGACCAGGTCCGCGCCGACGGGGTCCGGGCGCCGGTCCCCGCCGAACGGAACTGCGCCCCCTGCGAGCCGAACGCCGCCGGGTTGTGCCGGTACGCGGCCGCGCGCCCGCGAAGGGATTAAGTAGACGCCGCCGCTGGCTGAGGGGCCGCGCCACGGCGACGCTGTTCGGTCGGCACATGCACCCGCGGAGGCCGGGGCCTCTCCGGGGAAGGGCGAGGACCCCCTCGCCGTGCCGGCAGGGGGTCGATGACGCCGATCACACGCGTTCTGGACGCTTGTCAAGCGTAATCAGTGTAGCTGACTCCTGTCAGTTGGGGAATGGCTGGGCTCGGGCGCCGAGGAAGGTCGTGCCAAGCTGCGATAAGCGGTGGGTAGGCGCAAGGAACCCGTGATCCACCGATCACCGAATCGGAACTCCGGTCCCGCAAGGGACATTCCGCAAGGAAGGGGAACCCCCCGAAGTAAAGCATTCTAGTAGGGGGAGGACAAGAAATCAAACGAGATGCCGTAAGTAAAGGCGATCGAACACGGCAGAGGACAAACCGAATCCCCGCCCGGCGAGGGCGGGGAGATGTGGAGTTGAGGACCTCCGTACCCGCTGGCTTCCGGAGCCGAACGTGCCTGGAACGGCAGACCGAAGAGGGTGATAGTCCCGTACGCGAACGGAAGAGGCGGGATTGGAGGGATCCCGAGTACCGTGCGTTGGATATCGCGCGGGGAGCCGGGAGGTACAGACTTCCGATCCTAAATACGTCCCGAGACCGATAGCGCACTAGTAGCGCGAGCGAATGCTGAAAAGTATCTCGGAAGGGAGATGAAAAGTGCCTGAAACCAACTGACGATAAGCCGCATGTGGTCCCCAAGGAACGAAGCGGTCGCAAGGCCGCGGACACAGGATCCATGCGTCCGTTTTGAATAACGGGCCAGGGAGTTTCGATCTATGGCGAGGCTAAGGCCCGCACGGCCGAAGCCGCAGGGAAACCGACAGTCCGCAACCCCGCAAGGGGCGAGGGACGGGGTGCGCTCGCCCGAAGTCATAGGTGGAAGACCCGAAGCCAATCGATCTAAGCGTGGGTAGGTTGAAGCCTGCCGAAAGGTAGGTGGAGGACCGAACCGGTGTTGACGTGCAAATCACTCGGATGACCTGTGCTTAGGG
>JASHXM010000165.1 GCA_030043545.1 Thermoplasmata archaeon
GCGACGGTCGCCCCGGCCCGCTCGAGCGCCGCGACCTTCGTCTCCGCCGTACCCCGTCCGCGCGAGATGATCGCCCCGGCGTGCCCCATCCGCTTTCCCGGCGGGGCGCTCCGGCCGGCGATGTACGCCACGACCGGCTTGGTGCGATGCTGGTCGAGGTAGTCGGCGGCGTCCTCCTCGGCGGTCCCGCCGATCTCGCCGACCATCACGATCACGTCCGTCTCGGGATCGGCCATCAGGAGCGGCAGCGCGTCCACGAATGACGTCCCGACCACCGGGTCTCCCCCGAGCCCGAGGCACGTCGACTGCCCCAGCCCGATCTCCTTGATGCCGCTCACGATCTCGTAGGTGAGCGTGCCGCTGCGGGAGACGACGCCGACCCGCCCGGGGCGAAAGACGACGTTCGGAATGATCCCGACCTTCGCCTTTCCCGGAGCCGCGATCCCCGGGCAGTTCGGCCCGATGATCCGGGTGCCGTGCGACCTCGCGTAGTGGTACATCACGAGCATGTCGTGGAACGGGATGTGCTCGGTCACGACGACGCAGAGGGCGATCCCGGCGTCGACCGCTTCGATCAGCGCGTCCTTCGCGTACGGCGCGGGGACGAAGATAGCGCTCGCGTTCGCCCGATGGGCCGCCACCGCGTCGCGCACCAAGTCGTAGACGGGGACTCCCTCGACGACCGCTCCCCCCTTCCCCGGCGTGACTCCAGCGACGACGCTCGTGCCGAACTCCTTCATCCCGCGGGTGTGCACCGTTCCCTGGTGGCCGGTGATTCCTTGGACCACGACGCGGGTCGTCGCATCGACGAGGACGCTCATGCGGCCCCCTTCGCAGCGGCGACGACCGCCTGCGCGGACGTCTTGAGGTCCGGAACGGACGTGATCCCCGCGCCCCGGAGGATCTCGATCCCTTCCTTCTCGTTGTTCCCGCGGATCCGCGCCACGAGGGGGAACCGCTCGGTGGCGGGAACCTGCTGCATCGCCTCGACGAGTCCGCGCGCGACCGTGTCGCAGCGCGTGACCCCTCCGAAGATGTTGAGAAAGACCGCGCGCGGGTGCGCGCGGGCCATCAGCAGGAACGCCTCGGTGACCTTCTTCGGATCGTCGGTCCCGCCGAGATCCAGGAAGACTCCGGGGTCGCCGCCGAACTCCTTCAGGACGTCGAGGGTCGCCATCGTGAGGCCGGCGCCGTTCGCGATCACGCCGATGTTCCCGTCGAGCTGGACGAACGCGATCTCCTTCTCCCGGGCGATCTCCTCGAGCGGAGTGCGGTCGTCCCGGATCTCGGCGTACTCCGGGTGCCGGAACGCCGCGTCGTCCTCGATGATCACTTTCGCGTCGAGCGCCAGGAGCCCGTCGCCGACGACCGCGAGAGGATTGATCTCCACGAGCTCGGCGTCCTCGCGTTCGAACAGCCGCCAGACGTTGACGAGCAGGGCGTCGAGGGACTTCGCGGCCGGCCCGGACAGCCCGAACCGCTGCGCGACCCGGCGGCGGGCATACGCCGTGAGGCCGGGGAACGGATCGATCCACTGTCGGTCGATCGCCTCGTCGGGCACCGACTCGATCTCCACGCCGCCGTCGGGGCTGGTGATCAGGACCGGGAGGCGGGCGCTGCGGTCGAGTGCGATCGAGACGTACAGCTCCCGCGCGATGGCGACCTTTCCTTCCAGGAGCACCTCGTTCACGCGCTCCCCCTTGAACTCCAAGCCGAGGATCGCCTCCGCCGCGCTCCGCGCTTCGGCCGACGTGGTGGCAAACCGAACCGCCCCGCCCTTGCCTCGGCCTCCCGCCAGCACCTGGGCTTTCACGACGCACGGGAGGGGCACCTTCCCCGAATCCACTGCCTCGGCGGCCTCCGCCCCGGAGCGCGCGACCGTCCCGCGCGGGCGAGGGATGTCGTACCGCCCGAACAGCTCCTTGCCTCGCCACTCGGCCAGCTTGACCATCGAGAGACCTCGCGGCGCGCAGTCGGGTGGTTCTCTTAACGGCGGCGGAGCGCGAAGGTGAGTTCGGCGGGAGGCGACGCGCGACGGCGCCGGGAATCAACTGCGGCGTCGGCTCGGTGGCCGCCGTCGCTCCCGTGGTCCGGGGAGATTGGCGATCTCTCGGCCGAGGTCGTCGACCAGCTTGCCGGCGACGTCCGCCTTCGCCCCTCGCAGCCATCGCCGCCCGCCGGCCCGAGGCAGCACCATCGCGCTTGTCTCCGCCGCGCCCATCGTGCGCGCGTCGTTCGCCACGACCCAGTCGGCCCCAGATTCCTCGAGAAGCTTCCGCCCGGCGGCCTCCAGCGTTTCGTCCGACGCGCCGGCGAGGAGCTTGAAGGCGACCAAGCGGGTCGGGGCGGGGGCGATCCGTCGCAGCTCCGGTAGGGCGCGCGGCGCCGGACCGAGGTCGAGAGTGAGGCGGGATGTCGCGCGAGAGGCGATCTTTCCGGGGCGGGCGGCGACGGTGAAATCCGACAGCGCCGCGGGGACGACCACCGCGGCCGACTCGGCGAGCCTCGCTCGATGGGCGCGGCTCAATCGAATCAGGTCGTCAACGCTCCGCCATCGACGGGTCGGGATCCACGACGGAAGCGGGACCTCGACCGCGCCGACCCACAGCTCGACCTCCGCCCCCCGGTAGAATGCCTGGTTCGCCCAGGCCACGGCGGTCGCCCCCGAACTCTCGTTGGTTACGGAGCGGACCGCGTCGATCGACTCGCGGGCCGCGCCACCGATCACCGTCACTCGGCGCCCCGGCCATGGGCCCCGGCCCAGCCTGTGCAGGACGGCCGCCGCGACCTCCTCGGGTCCAGCGATCTTCTCCTCGCCTTCGGTCTGCGGTCCGGCGAGGAACGCGACCCCCCACCGCGAGAGCTTCTCGCGCGCTTCCCGCACCGCGGGATTTTCGCCCATCAGGGCGTGCATCGCCGGGACAGCCAGGATCGGCACGCCCCCGCCGAGCGCGACCGAAGCGCACGAGGTGACGACGGTATCGTCGATCCCGTGCGCGATCTTCGCGAGCGTGTTCGCGGTCGCCGGGGCGAGGAGGAGGAGGTCGGCCCGGCCCTCGCCCGGCCCGAGCAGCGTCACGTGCTCGACGTCCCCCGAGAGGGCGAGCACCGGCGGATGGCCGGTCGCGAACTCGACCGCCTCGGGAGTGATGATACGGGTCGCGTCCGGTGACATCACGGCCTGGATCTCCGCCCCGTGACGGATCAGCTCCCGAGCGATCTTGGGCACCTCGACCGCCGCGATCGATCCGGAGATGCCGAGGACGATCCGGCGGCCATCCAGGAGATGGCTCGTCCGGTTCCGGATCGCGCGACTCGGGTGCATCGACGGCGGCCTCGCTCCTCGCAGCCGCGGAGGCGTCTGCGGGGTATTAGCGCCGTCCCCGCCGGCGCTCTTTAAAGCTCACACGACTGGGCGCCGCGATGGCACCGCCGGCCGCGGGTCGCTCCACCGGAACCGGATCGCCGAGCGAGGTTTCCTCCCGCTCCTTGCCCTCGTTGCCGATGGCTCCGGCTGCCTCTCCGCCCCCGACCCATCTCCCTCCCCGCCCCGCGGCGGCCGTGGCTCCGCAGTCCGTCGAGCGCGGGGTCGTCCTGTTCGACCTCGACGGGACGCTGCTCGACGACCTCGGCGCGATCAGCGCCGTCGCCGCCGACGTGATGGAGCGGGCGTTCGGCACCCCCTCGGAGGAGGCCCGGATCCACTATCTCGCGACGACCGGGATGCCGTTCGAAGCCCAACTGGCGCAGCTGTATCCGGACGCCCCTCCCGCGGAGCGCGCCGCCGCGTCCCGCACGTTCCACCAGCGCAAGGTCACGGAGGCGTATGCCGGCGCATCGCCGTTCCCCGAGGTCCCGAAGCTGCTGAAGCGACTCGCGGGCGCCCGGTGGACCCTCGCGATCACGACGGGCGGCGAGACGGAGATGGCCGATCTCCTGCTGGAGCGCGAGGGACTCCGCTACTGGTTCGACGCCTTGCTCGGTTCGGCCGAGGGGACGAAGCGCGAACACCTGTCCGAGTATCGACGCCGCTTCCCCGCGGCACCGATGTTCCTCGTTGGCGACTCCCGATTCGACATGGAGGCCGCGGCGGCGACCGAAGGGGTCGTGCCCCTCGGCCGGGCCACGCGCCTGCCGGGGTGGACGCTCACCCCGAGCGATCTCGCCGAGTGGGGCGCACGGTGGGCCGACTACTCGCTCGCGGAGCTGCCCGAGGCGCTCGAGCGACTCGCGTCTCCTCCACGCGGACCGGCCCGACGCGGCACGACCCGTCGACGCCGGTAGGGCCGGGACCGAGAGTCTCACGGAGCGGGGTTCGGCCCCGCGCCGCTTTGAACCCGGGTCGAGGGATCCACAGTCCCCCAGGATAGGCCAAGCTACCCCATCCCGGCCACGGCGTTCGGAGGACGGTCGCCCCCCTAAAGGTTTCTCCGGAGCGCGACGTCACGGAGGCAGACCGCCCGGCGGAG
>JASHXM010000166.1 GCA_030043545.1 Thermoplasmata archaeon
GCCGGGCAGTTCCTCTAGGCCGGCGGGCTCCCGCCGCCCTCCGCCGGGTGCCGCCGGCTCGCGAGCGCCCCGGCGAGGCCGCCGAGCAAGGTCGCCCACTTGCGGAGCGGCTCGACCCACGGACGATACCGGTAGCCGGGGAATCTCGGTTCGTCCCGGCGTCCCTGAAGCGCGAGGCGGACCTCCAACACCCCGAACCCCGCGGCCGCGACGAGCGCCGCTCCCAGGGCCGCCCAATGCGCGCCCGGGAGAGGGACGAGGGCGATCGCTCCCGCGACGACGAGGAGCGCCGGCAGGACGAGGTAGATCGAGTCGGCCCCCGAGGCCTCGTACGTGCGTCCGTGTTTCCGCCAGACGACGTACGCCCCGCTCGCGTAGCGGTACTGGCGGCGCAGGAGCGACCCCAGGTCGAGCTCCGAGTAGTCGTGGTAGACGAAGGCGGCGGGGACGTACTCCGCCGTCCATCCCCGACCGATCGCCCGGTTCTCGAAATCCTGGTCCTCCGCCCCGTTGGTCGGCAGGGCCGCCTCGAGCGGGCCGAGCTCGTCGAACAGGCGGCGGCGCCACGCCGAGTTGCCCATCGGGATCGCCCAGGAGCGGTGCGCGACGGACTCCGCGTAGAAGCGGCGGAGGTAGGCGTCGTAGTACCGCGCGGACCGGTTGTGCGTCGTCCCGTCGAGCGCGGGGGTCGGGCCCCCGGTGAACCCGATCCGCGCGCCGGTGTCGAACGGCGCGACGAGCGCCGCGAGCCAGCCGGGAGGCGCGACCTCGTCGGTGTCGAGGAACGCGAACAGGTCGGTCGAGACGGCGCGGATCGCGACGTTGCGGCTCTCCGTGATCGTCCCCGGCGCCCGAAGGTGGACGACGCCCGGGTCCCGGCCGGCGAACTCCGCGGCGATCCGGGCGATCTCGGGGGACGCACCGCCGTCGGCGATCAGCACGGCGTCGGGCCGACGCGTCTGGGACTCGAGCGACGCGAGCGACCGCGCGAGTCGCGGGTCGTCCTTGACGGTGACGATCACCGTGACGGTCAGTAGCCCCATCCCGCGATCCTCTGGGAGACGGTGGTCGTCGGAGGGAGTCTCAGCACCGCCTCCAGCTTCGGGCGGATCTCGGCGACCGCCGTCGCGTCCACCTCGATCGTCGTGGGCGCCGAGCCGGGCGTCGAGTCGAACCCCCACGACCGGGCGGCTCCGTCCTGGTCGACGACCGTCTTCCGACCGTCCCCGTACGCGGCGATCTGGACCCGGTCGATCTCCGCGCGCCGGCCGGGCGGCAGCGTGCCGGCCTCGTTCGAGGAGACGCCGTCGGTCATCGCGAAGACGAGCCGGCCGACCGGGGGGCCGCCCGGCGTGAGCGCCACCGTCGTCGGATCGCCGAACGGCTCCGGGGCACCGACCGCGGCCGCTACCGTCGTCGGGAGATCGGCGAGCGTCGCCCACCCGCCCCCGGCGACCGTACCGACACCGCCCGGGAACTTGATCCAGAGCGGCACGCGGGTGATCCCCTCTTCGAGGCGAAGGCGGTGGTAGACGTGGCCGTCCTCGCCGAACGCCTGGCCGTGATCGCTGGTGATGACGACGAGCGCGCGGTCCCATCGGCCGCGCGAGCGCAGCACGTCCGAGAGGGAGCGGAGCCGGCCGTCGAGCACGCGCAGAGCGGATCGGTAGTCCCGGCGCGCCCAGGCGAGGTCGCGCGCGCTCGGCGCGTTCTCGCCCCGGGTCCACTGCTGGGAGACCTGGGTCGTGCGGGCGAACGCCAGCCAGTCGCGGAGGGCGACCGGGAGCCCGGCGTCCGCGAAGTACGGCTCGTGCGCTTCGAGGAGGTTCACGAAGGCGAACGCGGGGCCCGACCCCGCCGCATCGATCGCCCGCGCGAACTCCGTCTCGATCCAGCTTCCGACCAGCGCCGGCGACCGACCCCGCACGTGGCCGCCGAGTCGGTTCAACGCGTCACACACGGGTGTGAATCGAGAGAGCGCCCGCATCGCCCCGACGCGCCACGACGCCGCCGTCGGCGCACGGTCGAGGATCGCGTGGACCGCCGCATCCGCCCCGTTCAGCACCGGGCAGCTCGGACGGTCGGCCACGACCCGGAGAAAGAACTCGCGATCGCCCCCCCAGACCGCGGAGTCGAACCCCCGGGTGAGGCCCGTACCCGGCTGGACGTACCCGTTGGCCGAGATGGAGGCGGTGCGGTATCCGCGGCCGCGCAGACGCTCGGCGAGAGTCGGCGGCGAGGAGCCGAGGATCGCCCCCGACTTGTAGTGCGCCCCGTGGTCCCACGGGTACCGCCCCGTGAACAGGCTCGCGTGCGACGGGATCGTCCAGCTGGCGGGCGCGACCGCCCGCGGGTACCGGACGAACGCAGGAGCCGCCGAGGCGAGGTACGGGAGGTGGCCCGCGGCGAGCTCCTCGTCGAACAGATCGGCCCGGACACAATCCAGGACGACGATGACGACGTCGGGGGGCGCGTCGGGCATCTTCCCTCGCGTCCAATTGGACGAGGGGGCAGGTATAAGCGCTCGCGGGCGGAGATGGGCCGATCTCGTCCGAGGGGTCGCCCGGACGCCGGCTCACGGGGTGAGCGTGCGACCGCACCGCGGACAGAACCCGTACTCGCTCGTCACCGATGCACCGCAGCCCGGGCAGTGACGGATCGTCGGGGCGGGAGCAACGGGCGCACCGGCCGGCGGGATCGACGGCAGGGGCGTCAACGGAGCCGGCGCACTTCCCGGGGGCGGGGCGGGCGTGCCTCCGAACGAGTACTGCGGATTCGGGCCGACCGCGGGGGGCGGCGGAGGCATCCGGCTGCTCCGGAACAGCGCTGACCCGATCAGGTACAACCCGATCAGCAGGCCAGCGAGGCCCGCGAGCGTCGCCCCTTCGGCCGTGTTGCAGACCCAGGTGTAGCAGGCGGGCGGCGAGGGCGTCGGCAACGCGCTCGCGACGAAGAACGCGAGGACGAAGCCGAGCAGGGCGATCCCGTACCCCCACAGGACCCGGCGGCGTTCGAGTTCCATCGTCCGCCTATCGCGGCTGCGCGCTTAATCGTTCGGTGGGGAGTTCAGCACTCCGGTCGGAACCGATCCCCGGTGGCCGTCAGCGCGGGTCGGGAGGCGGCGGGGCGAATTCGACCCCCCCGACGTCGGACTCGGGCGGGAGACCGAAGAACTCCCGCACCACGCGACGCGTGAATCCCCATAGCAAGTGGCCCTCGAACCGGCTCGCCGGCACCTCGCGGACCCCGCGGGGGGTGGAACGCTCGATCCGGTCGGTGGCGGGCAGCCGCTCGGACGGGAACCAGAAGACGTGGGCGACCTCCT
>JASHXM010000018.1 GCA_030043545.1 Thermoplasmata archaeon
GCCCGGACCGAGGGGTACGTCGGCAGCGACCTGGCCGCCCTCTGCCGCGAAGCCGGCCTCGCCGCGATCCGCGAGAGCCTCAAAGCGTCGAAGGTCACCCGGGCGCATTTCGACGCGGCGCTGCGGCACGTCCGGCCGTCGTGCGACCCGGATATCCTGAGGTTCTACGAAGAGTTCGAGCGCCACCTGCTCCGCGAGCGCGTCGCGCGCCGCAAGGAAGAGCCGGTCGAGGCGATTTACCGGTGAGCCGGTGGCGCCGGGCCGCCGGTCGGCGGTTCGGTCCGGGCAATCTATAAGTAGCAGGGCTAGGTTCGCCGCGCCGCCCTCGATAGGAGAGGGACCGAACGGGAGTCGTGGAACAGTTGGCTCGCCCACTCTATCGCGCCGCGCTCTGCGCCCTCGTGGTCGTCCTGCTCGGCAGCACGCTTGCTTCGGTGAGCGCTGCGCCGACGCCGGCCACGGTGACCTACACGCTGACCGGGTACGTCGACCAGCCGGGAACGGGCACCGCCCAGCCCGTCCCGGCCGGCGTCACGGTCGAGCTCGTGTCGGCGGCGACGGGGACGACGTACAAGACCACGACGGGTACCGGCGGCGTCTTCACGTTCACCGCCTCCAACACCGGGAGCAGCCTCGCCCCCGGCTACTGGAAGCTCGTCGTGCCGGTCGAGACGAACGTCTCGGTCACGAAGTGCGGCAAGTGCGCGATCCTGCCGCTCCACCAGAACCCGACGTTCGCCTTCCTCTCGTACGCTAACCTGACGAGCAAGACGTTCGCGAAGCTGATCCCGGACGTCCTGGTCGTCCCGTACAACGCGACCCAGAACGGCACCGTCACCCAGGGCGGCGCCATCGTCCCGGGCGTCACGGTCGACCTCCTGGACCCGATGTTCAACGGCGTCGTGCTATCGAACACGACGACGAACGCGAGCGGCGAGTACTCGATGAGCGTCCCGTACGGGACGTGGGTGCTCCAGTCCGTCCACGTCTCGGGCGCCGACACGTTCACCAACTCGACCTCGGTCAAGATCGCGTCGGTCAAGCCGCCGCTCCTCAACCCGAAGCTGTACTCGCTGGTCGTCTCGGGGTGGATCAACACCACCGCGGGCCGGATCCCCGGGGAGGGGAACGCGACGCTCTACGACCCGTCGAACGGCTACATCTACTCGACCCCCACGCCGGCGGGCGGCTACTACTCGCTCCCGACGTACCTGCACAACTTCGGCCACACCGCTCAGACGTTCGACCTCATCGCCGCGGCGAACGGCTACGAGACCGCGTGGTACCCGCTGCCCGTCTCGAGCGCCTCCACGCGCCTCACGCACAACTTCGTCGTGAAGGCGATGCCCGAGTCGTCGATGGGCGTCTACACGACCACGCTCAACTTCGGCGGCATCAACCCGGCGACCGGGACCGGGACGCTCGCGGTGACGACCGACGCGCAGCTCGGGAACGACACCGTCGTACCGTACCTCCCGAACGCGACCGTGGGGCAGCTCTGGGCGCAGCTCGGGCTCGACTACAACCACACCCTCACGTTCCCGAGCACCGACGCCGCGAAGTTCGAGGCGTTCCTCGCCGACCGCGGGCCGTTCTTCCTCGCGACCCAGGCGGCGACGACGATCAACACGACCGCGTTCACGGCGCTCAAGGGAGCGCAGACGCTCGCGAGCTTCACCTCGGGCTGCGCCGCGTACTGCGGGCTCACGAGCTCCGCGTCGATCGGCTACTCCTGGAGCCAGACGTACACGCTCAACGGGACGCTCGCCAAGAACTCGAAGACGTACACGCTCGGGTTCACGTTCCAGCACCCCGCGTCGAGCTCGCTCGTCTACAACTACTCGGTCGAGCTCCCGACGGGCTACGTCCTGGCCGCGGACGTGACGAAGCCGGCGCGGACGACGTTCACGCCGACCGGTCCGGACGGCACGTGGGGCTCGTTCGTCCTCACCTCCGAGTCGTCGACCACGGCGTCCGCGACCACCTCGCTCCAGATCGTCCAGGCGGCGTCGGTGAAGCCGGTCGTCAACGTGACGTCGTCGAACTTCACGTTCTCCTCCGCGAACGTCCTCAACGACTCCGAGGGCAACTACACGGTCGTCCTGGGGCTCCACGAGAACGCGACGTTCAGCGCGGCGAACTCGGTCTACCAGAGCTCGACGAACGGCTCGTCGTTCTACTGGACGTTCGGGGACCACACCCCGGGCGTCAACGTCACCAACGGCTCGGCGACGACGAACCACACCTACCTGACCTCGACCCCCGGCGTCACGCCGACGCCGTTCAAGGGGCATCTCACGATCACGACGTCGAGCGGGAAGACGAACTCCACCACGTTCTTCGTCTACGTCCTGACGGGGACGCAGAGCGTGCCCAAGGCGGTGATCTCCGACAACGTGAGCGCGCTGGACACGTTCGTCACGCCGCACGGCAACCGCTACGTCGAGGTCAATTGGTCGACGACGATCGGATTCAACGCCGCCAACTCGACCGTCCCGAGCCCCAACGTGAAATCGATCGCCGCCTTCAGTTTGATCGGCGCGAAGACGGTCAAGAAGACCGCGAACTACACCGCCTCGAGCGGCGCGAACGTCAGCTCGAACTTCACCGTGGACTTCTCGCCGCCGAAGACGATCGGGACCGGCCCCTACCTGACGAGCGCGGACGTGAACGGCACGATCATCCCGTGGAAAGGGTGGGAGTACAACCTCACGCTCACGGTCTGGTCGGCGACCGAGGGGAAGGCGACGACGACCCTCGCGATCCTGCTCAACGACACCGAGAAACCGACGCCGTCGTTCACGATCCTGAACGGGCTCGGGAAGGCGCTCACGACGAGCACGATCACGGAGAGCTCGAAAGGGAAGGCGAAGATCGAGCTCGACGCGTCGGCGACCGTCGACCCGAACAACGGGACGATCGCGACCTACCAGTGGAACATCACGAACGGCAACAACTCGACCCTCAAGCAGTCGCACGTCCAGTCGACGGTGAAGCCGTACCCGACGTTCGAGCTCCTGCCGGCGCTGACCCCCTACACGATCAACCTGACGGTGACGAGCGGCTCGGGGATCACCGCGAACAAGACGATGAACCTGACCGTGTCGATCAACTCGACGACCCGGCCGGTGATGACCGCGAAGACGCTCACCGGGCCGACGAGCTTGACCGCGGGGAAGTCGTCGACGTTCTGGGTGAACATCACCGACACCGGCGGGAAGGCGTCCACGGCGGACAACGTCACGGTCAACTGGTACTACCAGTCGTCGTCGGGGACCGGGGCGAAGCACTACCTCTCGGGGTCGCCGGACGCTACGGTCTTCTACGGGTACACGAGCGGTACCGTCAACTCGGCGCCGTCGTACACGAAGCTGATCCCGTCGCTCGCGTTCAACAAGACGATGCGCGCCCAGATCACCTGGACGCCGGGGACCACGGGGAACTTCGTCCTCTACGCGAACGTCACGGCGACGAACGAGTTCGTCCCCGACTACAAGGGCGGGTCGAGCCTGGCCGCGATCTCGATCGCGGTCCATCCGAACCCGACGACCGAGCTGATCGAGTACGGCGGGATCGCGGCGGCGGTGATCGTGGCGATCGCGCTGCTGATCTGGTGGACGCGCCGACCGTCCCGCAAGGGCGGACGCGGCGGGACGACGGGGCGCAGCGGCCTGGAGCGCGGCTCGAAGAAGCCGGACTCCGACGACAAGACCGATTCGAGCTAGGCCGGCCGGGGGGACCCGGCACCAACCCTTTCCTTCTCGTTTCTTCGGATCCGGGCGGCGCCGCCCGGGAGCTCAGCCGTACGGACCGACCTCGTCCAGGAGGTCGACGTGGGTGAGCAGCATCCGCCGGCAGCAGTACCGCTCGAGGCCGATCCCGTCGAGGACGGCCCCGGCCGGCTCGCCGCGCGCGGTCCGCTCGCGGTACTCGTCCCAATGCTGGCCGATGACGGCCCCGCAGGTGAAGCAGCGGACCGGCACCATCATCGTCATCGCTGGGCCGCCTCCGCTCTACCGGTACGACTTCTGGCGCCGCGCCCGCGCGCCCCGGCCGCCCGGTCGCTTCGG
>JASHXM010000167.1 GCA_030043545.1 Thermoplasmata archaeon
GCAGGTAGTATCCGTCGTTCCCCGACAGGCCGAGGAACCCCGGGCTCGTCGCGGGCGGAGCGACTCCGGTCCGCGAGAAGGCGATCGACTCGGTGAGGTTGGCGCCGTTCACCTTGGCCGTGCCGGACTCGGGGTCGGCGGCGTACCCGCCGATGAGCCCGACGGAGAACGCGTACGAACCGTTCGTCTTGATGACCCCGAACGACGTATTCGTCGTCCCGATGGACCCGGTCCCGAGCGTGACCGACCAGTTGGTCCGGAGCGGGAGTCCCGACTCGACGAACGTGAGCACGTACCGCCCGCCCGCCAGGGTGAACGCGATCGATTGGGCCGCCGGACCGGCGCTCACCGCCAGGGTCCCCGTCGCCGGATGGGCCCGGTAGCTGGCGGGTGCGCCGATCGAGTACGAATACGATCCGTTCGGGGTCCCGAAGACGATCGACGAGTAGGTCGAGTCGTACGTGGTGAAGTCGTACGTCACCGACCAGCTCTTGCCGGCCGGTAGGCCGGTCTCGCGGAACGTCACCACGTACAGACCGGGGGGCGGGGTGAAGTCGATCGTATAGACCGTCGTCCCGGCGACGCTGACCGTGCCGGTCGGGATCGTCGCGTTGTAGCCGACGGGGAAGCTCGTGACGTTGTAGCCGACCGTGCCGTTCGTGACGAGGAAGGCGGTCGTCGGACCGAACGAGGAGTTGAACTGCTCGACCGGAGAGGTCAGGGCGATCGACCACGCCGACCCGGTGGGGAGACCGGACTCGACGAACGTCAGCCAGAACTCGCTCTCGAAGACGATCGCCTGGGAGGCGGGTCCTCCGCTGACGGTAACGCTCCCCGCGAGTGGGGTGGGGCGGAGATCGGGCACCAGCGAGAAGACGAAGAACGTGTACGTTCCGTCGGGCTCGTCGACGACGATCGAAGGGGCCCGCGCGGTCCGATACTCGTAACTGTTGGAGCTCGTCACGAGCGCGATCGTCCACGCCCCTCCCTTCGTGAGCCCGGTTTCCGTGAGAGTGACGGGGTACTCCGGGGTCGCCGCGAAGACGAACGTCAGCGTGACGTTCTGATCGAAGACCGTATAGTTCCCGACCATCGGGGTCGCCGAGTAGCCGGCGATCACACCGGCCGAGTAGTTGTAGAAGCCGTTGAAGATGGAGATCGTGAACGACGAGCTCGATGCGGTCGTGTACACCCGATCGAGCGTGGGCGCGACTCCCCACCAGGTGCCCGACGGAAGCCCGGATTCGTCGAAGGTGAGGTTGTACGTCGGGATCAGCGTGAAGAAGATCGAGTCGGAGTACGTGTCGTCCGCGATCAGGAAATTCCCGGCGCCGGGGGTCGCCTGATACCCTCCCACTGTGGCATTGATCCGGTAGTCATACTCTCCTCCGGCGAAGGACGCCATGATGCTCGTGGTCGGAGTCGTCGCGCTGAGGTTCTCCGTGAGGTTATCGCCCGAGATGACGACGAACCAACCGGTCCCGGCGGGGAGTCCGCTCTCGGTGAACGTCGCCGAGCCGCCGAGGATCGTCGGGGTGAAAGTGATCGGTTCGCTCTCGTTCGCCCCGTTGATCGTGACCGCCCCGGTCGCGGGGCTCGCGGTGACCGCCGCCAAGGTGCTGATCTGGTAGCCGTAGCTGCCGTTGGGGAGCGACGCCACGATCGCGGAGGACGCCGATTCGTACGTCGTCGAGAGCGACGTACCGTGGACCGTGACCCACCAGCCGTTGCCCGCCGGGAGCCCGGTCTCCGTGAACTTGAGCGAGTAGGTGGCCGGCGCGCAGGGGGTCGAGTAGTTCTCGAGCTCAAGGACGTCGCCCGTCAGACCGTCCACCGTGGCGCCGAACGTGCCCGTCCGTCCCGCGATGCACACGGTCGAGGTGTACGCCACGCCCCAGATCGTGGTCGGGAGTTCGCTGCCGATCGACGTCTCCACGTCGAGCAGCTCGTCGGGGTTCGGGTACTGGCTCAGGAAGGCGGTTCCCCCGATCGCGTTGGTGCTGTTCACCGCGGCCGACGAATCGATCGTACCGGACGGAACGGGGGCGTTCCCGGGAACGCGGTTCTCGAGCGTGTGGCAGGTGGCGAGCGGTCCGGTGTACCAGAGCGTGACCGCTCCGCTCAGCACGGTGGCGTACAGGAGCGTAGCGGTCGCCTCACTGGTGCCCTTGTAGAGCTCGAAGCCCCAGACCGCCGACGTTCCGGCCGCCGATCCCGAGGGGGTTGCGGGGATGGTCAAGCTCCCGGACGGCGTCGTGACCCACGTCGCCGAGCAGCCGGCGGAACTGGTGTTGAAGGACACGGCGACGGTCGTCCGGTCGACGACGCCGAAGGCGGTCCACAGCGCCCAGCCCCCTCCGTCGAAGGTCGACGTCGCGGACGACACGGCCTTCGCAGCCCCGCGATAGCTCTCGACCACGGTGCCGGCGGGCGACGGTGCCATTCGCCCGGGCGTCGCCTCGTGGGCGGGCGTCCCGAACCAGCCCGGCCCGGTGGGCAAGAGGGGCGCCACGGCCCCCGATTGCGGGCCGTTCGCGATCGCTCCGGGGGCGGCGGAGGCGGCCGGACCCGACGGGAGCTCGCGGCCCCCCTGTGACATCGCTTCGGCGCCGGCGGCGCTCGATGCGGACCCTGGGGAGATCTCGCGAGCCGGACCCAGCGCGCCCGTGCGGCTCCCCGGGACCCCACCGACCAGAAGCGCCGCCACGACGAGCAGGAGCAGCAGCGAGGGGGCGCGGAACTGCCGGGAACGGACGGCGATTCTCCCTCTCCCCAACCGACCCCTCCGGTGCGTCCGGTACCGGCTCTTCTTAGAAAAACCCCTACCCCTCCGCGACGACCTCTCCGGCCACCGGGCCGACGTCCGGGCGGGGTCGACCACTGGCCCGTGGGGACCCGACCCCGCGCTCCCGTCGGCCGAGCCGAACCGCGCCGGCCACGGTCGCGCTGCGGCGGTCGATGCGCCGATTGCGCAGGTACGCCGACCGACGAGCGCGGCTACTCGGGCGCTCGGCCGACGGGCAGGGCGTCGAGCGCCGTAGTGAGATCGCGGAGCAGGTCCGCGGTCTCCTCGATGCCCAGCGACAGCCGAACGAGGCTCGCGTCGATCCCTCGGATCGAGAGATCGGCGGGCGACAGATGGCGGTGCGACGTCCGGGTCGGGGCGCACGCGAGGCTCTCGACGCCTCCGAAGCTGGACGCGACGTGGACGAGCTCGAGGGCACCGAGAAAGCGGTCGACCGCCGGGCCGCCCCCCCGGAGCGAGAGCGTGAGCACCCCCCCGCGGCCCCCCATCTGCCGGGCGGCGATCGCTTCCTCCTCGGGGGACGACCGTCCGGGGTAGAACACGCGGGCGACCGCGGGGTGCCGGGCGAGCGCGTCGGCGACCATCCGTCCCGACTCGTTCTGCCGCGCGACGCGGAGAGCGAGGGTCCTCAGGCTGCGGCTGAGGAGGAACGCAGCGAACGGGTCGAGCGGGGCCCCGAGGGCGCGCGCCGAGTCGATCCGATCGAGGAGCCGGCGGGAGCCGGCGACGACGCCGCCCATCAGGTCGGAGTGACCGCCGAGGTACTTCGTCGCGCTGTGGACCACGAGGTCGGCCCCCTGCGCGAGCGCCGTCTGATTGACGGGCGGGGCGAACGTTCCGTCGACCGCCAACACCGTCCCGGTCCGATCGCACGCGGCCGCCCAGCGCGCAATATCGTGCACCCGCAGTAGCGGGTTGGTCGGCGTCTCGATGAGTGCGAGCCGGGTCCCAGCAGAGACGACGGACTCCGGAGCGCGCGCGTCGGCATCCGTCAGCTCGCGGACCCGGACGCCAAAGCGGGCGGAGAGATCCCGCAGGAGGTCGGTCGTCCCGCCGTACAGGTCGGCGAGCGCGACGACCTCGTCGCCCGGCCGGACGAGCGAGAGGACGACCGCGCTCACCGCGCCCATCCCGGAGGCGAACAGGCGGGCCGCCTCGGCCCCTTCGAGGTCCCGGAGCAGCTGCTCGGGGCCCTCGACCGTCGGGTTCTCGTTGCGCGAGTAGAGGTACGTGCGTCGGACGGACTCCGAGTGCTCCTCGGGGAAGTGGAACGTTGACGTCTGGTAGATCGGATAGACGACCGAGCCCGCGTTGGCGTCCGGTCGTCGGTCCCCGTGAACGAGCCGGGTCGACGGACCGACCCAGGTCGGGAGCGGGCGGGGCGTCCGGCCGGCCCGCCCGCCCGGACGGTCGATCGGGGGAGCGGCGTCGGTCACAGTCGGTCGGTGGGGAGGGGATGGCCGCCGCCCGCGAGCGCTCGGAGCCGAGCGGTCGCGTCGATCTCCGCGAGGAACTTCCCGACCGCGGGGGGAACCCGATCGCCGAGCGGTTCCCCCGACGCCAGCAGGGCCCGGAGCTTCCGCCCCTCGAGTCGGTCCCGGTCGATCAACGCCGGGCTCTCGACCGGATAGCCCGCCCGCTCGAACAGCAGGCGGGTGAGCGGGTTGTTCGTGTAGACGCGGTCGAACTTGGGCAGGAGACCCTCCAGATAGGCGACCCAGACCGCGTGGCGACGGATGTCGGCGACCGGCACGATCGACACGCCCGCGAGACCCGCCTCCGCGATCGCTCGGGCCGCCATCTCGACGCGCTCGCCCGCGGTG
>JASHXM010000019.1 GCA_030043545.1 Thermoplasmata archaeon
GGCACCATCGCGGTCGGCGGGACGACGCTCACGCTCCGTACGGCGAATCTCAAGATCGCGAAGGAGGTCGCGTGGTACGTCGCCCCGTCCGACACCGCCCAGGGCGGGCCGCGGGGCACCGCCGGCGGGGTAAGCACGAAAGTCCCGGCGCCGGCGTGGCAGAACTCCACCGTCCCGAAGACGGTCCTGCCGGGGACCGGACGCGGCGTCCCGGACGTCGCCGCCATCGCGAACGACACGGCCGCGACAGTCACCGTGCGCGGCGACCGGTTGCTCGCGACCAACGCCAGCTCCGGCGGCGCGTTCTTCAACGCGTCGGGGACCGGGGTCGCGGCGTCGGTCGTCGCCGGTCTGTTCGCCGAGGTCGATCGCGCGCTCGTTCGGGCCGGGGACGCTCCGCTCGGCTTTCCGGATCCGTCGATCTACCCGCTCGCCGACCGGACGGAGACGGCGGTCACCAACTCGTCGACGCACGGGTGGGCGTTCACGGGGAACTACACCTCCGGGCTCCCGACCCTGCCGTTCCACGATGTCGTCGCCGGCAAGAACTTCGTCGACGCGGCGACGAAGGGGTACGACCTCGTCACCGGGTGGGGGTCGGTCGACGCGTACAACTTTACCGCCTACCTGCTCGACCCGAAGACCGTCCCGACGTACGGTCCCCTGCGCGCCGTCCAGGACTGGGTGAACCTCACCAAGCTCGGCGTCGAGGCGGGCGGCTCGGGCGTGACGAGCTTCTCGATCCAGCAGAACTCGTTCCTGGCGAACGCCTTCGGTGCGCCGACGATCTGGGTCCAGAGCGTGGTGACGCTCACGTCGGCCGGTGCCGGGGAGTGGACGATCTCGGTCGGGGGCTGGGTGATCTACCCGTTCTGGGGGCTGTATCCGACGATCTCCGCGTACGAGTACGACCTTCCCGCGACGACGAAGACCGTCTCGCTCCCGCTGTCGCTCGAGCTCACCACGTACCTCACCCTCTCGTCGCCGAGCTGGACGACGGGGATCGCGTTCTCGTACGGGGGCCTCGGGGTCGGGCCGATCTCGATGTCGGCGCCGGGCGCCGAGTACCTGATGGGCGCCTACGACCACGAGTACTCCTGGCAGGGGACGAACTACACGAACGGACCGACCGCGCGGTCGGCGGACCCCTCGGTCCGGGGGTTCCTCGCCCCGCAGATCGGGCTCTACGGGGCGGCGGGCGGCGGAGAGGCGAAGTTCACCAAGGTCGGGGGGACGATCGCGGCGTACGTCGAGCCGGCGAGCGCCGTCACGTTCGAACCGGCCCAGACCCTGCCGATCAACGCGAACGGCAACCAGACCGGGGAGAGCGCGGCCGACCTCGTCTACAACGCGACCGGCCCGAACAGCTGGTCGCTCGGGCGGGTCTCGGGCGCGGCGGCGCAGGGGATCACGACCGCCGAGCCGTACACCTATCCGACGACGTTCGATCAGACGGGCGCCCCCGCGAACATGACCTGGACGATCACGCTCTCCTCCGGGGCGAAAGCGTCCGCCGCGGGGAGCGCGGGCAGCGTCGACTTCGGCGCCGACAACGGGACGTACGGATGGACCGCCAGCATCTCCTCGATCGCCGAGGCCCCGGTCGTCGCGAGCGGCTCGGTGACGGTCGACGGCGGGCCCCAGCTCGTCCCCGTCCGCTTCGCGGCGGTGCTCGACTCGGTGACGTTCGCCCCGACCGGCCAGCCGGCCGGCACGTTCGGCTTCTTCGTCGCGACCGCCGGGGCCCCGAAGCTGTTCTCGAACGGCTCGAACGTCGCCGAGAACGTCCCGTACGGCAAGTACACCTACCACGTCGGCGCGAAGAACGCGAGCTGGGCCCCGTCGGAGCGGAACGGGTCGTTCGCCGCCGGGCGCACCCCGCTCACGATCCCGATCACCTTCGCGCTCGTGACGTTCAAGGCGGAGCTGGTGCCGCACTACGGTACCGGCGTCCTCGTCCCGTGGGTCGTGGTGATCGACCGCACCGTCTACGCGTACGGGAAGGACCACATCCACCTGCACGCGACGACGCCGTTCGTCGACAAGCTGCCGAACGGGACGTACAACTACACGATCCTGGGGTTGCCGCACGGCTACTCCGCCGTCCCGTCGGCCGGAGTGTTCACCGTCCACGGGAAACCGCCGCCGAAGGTCGGGATCCAGATCGTCGCCCCGCGTGCGGCCGCTGGGGGCCTGTTCGGTCTCGGGATCTGGGGCTACGCGGTCGTCGCGGGGCCCGCCGCGGTGGCGGTCGTCGGCCTCCTCCTGTTCCGACGGCGGCGTCGCCGCGCCTCGACGACCCCGTCCCCGCCCCGCGGCCCTCCGCCGTCCCGGAAGGAGGTCGCGAGGTCCGGCGAGCGACGGGCGCCCCGGCGACCCGAACCGCGCCCCGGTGGCGCTCGACCGTCGACCGATCGCCCGGGGCGCGGGCCGGCCCCTCCCCGACGGGACGACCGGTACTTGGACCCGGACGAGATCTGACGACCGGGGAGCGTGGCGCGGTACCTACCGACCTCGGATAAGCCACGCCGACCCGATGGTCCCGTGGGCGGCGACCGTCCGACCCCCGCGGCGCCCCCCCCGCTCGGGGAAGGGACCGCGAGTCGGATCCTGGGGCTCCTGACCCTACGCGAGGTCCGACGGTTCATCGCCCGCTCGGGGGCGGTCGCGATGACGGTCTTCTTCGCGGTCGTCTACGCGCTCGTCGCGATGAGCGAGGGGGGGATGCTGATCCTCGCGCGCATCGGGGGCGGCTACTCGTACTTCCTGATCTGGTCGGACCCGGTCGATCCCCAGTGGTGGCACTACCCGGGCCTCCTGGTGGTCGCCCCGTGGGGGATCGTCCAGCTGCCGTTCTTCGGCACGGTCGCCATGATCGCGGTGGCGGCGGGCGTCGGGCTCGGAATGTCGGTCGCCGTCCTGCTCACGTTCGCGCTGCTCCGGCGCCGCCGAGAGGGCTCCGCCGGTCCTGCGACGCTCGGCTCGCTGAGCGGGCTCACGCCGACCCTCGTCGCGCTCCTCGCGATCGGCGCGTGCTGCTCGACCACCGCGGCGGCGGGAGCGGGGATCCCGGTGATCGCTGGCCTCACGGGCCTCTCCGTCGCGGGCCTCCTGTTCAACGACTGGTTCCTGAGCCTCTTCCAGGTCGCGATCGTCGCGGCGGCGCTCGTCGCCCAGGAGGCGATCCTGCAGGCGTACGGGGGCCTCTTCGGCCGGCCGTCGGCGACCGCGGTCGTGCTCGCGCCCCCGGCGATCTCCCGGCGCATGCTGGCCGGGGTCGCCTTCCGGGCCGCGCTCCTCATCGGCGGGCTCCTTTGGTCGCTCGAGATGTTCGTCGCCTGGACGAGCGTCTCTCCAGCCACGGCCCCGCTCGCGGTGTGGGTCGAGTGGCTGTTCGTTCACCAGTTCGTCGCCGCCGTGGCGATCGCCGTCGCGATCCTCCCCGGGCCGATGGTCTCGGCGCTCACCGAATCGGGCGGGCGCCGGTTCCGGGCCATGCTCCGGGGCGTCATCGGCGTCGCCGGTGCGGTGGTGCTGGTCGGCGTGCCGCCACCGCTCTCGGCGTGGGGGATCGCCGGGATCGGCAACGAGCTCCTCGGCCTCCTCGGGGCGCCCGCGTCGATCGGCGCGGTCGGGACCGCCGTTGCCGGCCCCGCGCTGGCGGTCCGGTGGCTACTCGAGATGGGGCTTCTCGGCGGGTTCGCACTAGCGGTCGCCGTGCGACCGTCCGCCTCGATCGCCCCCGCGCTCTGGTCGGCCGGACGCCTCCGACCGGCCGTCCCGGATCCCGGACCGGGGCGGGAGCCCGGGTCGGTCGCGGGCGCGTGACCCG
>JASHXM010000168.1 GCA_030043545.1 Thermoplasmata archaeon
GAACCGCGCCAGGTCGTCGGAGTACGCGAGCTCGGTCATCCTCAGCACCTTGGGCGTCGTCCCGAACTCGGTCCGGAGCAGGTCGCGGTGCATCGCGACCTCCTCCGCCAGCTCCGGCGCCGGGACGAGGAACGCGAGGGAGTGGTAGTACGTCTCCGCGGCGACCGCGACGCGGCCCGTGCGAACGAGGGACCGGATCCGGTCCAGGATATCCGGCGCCGCAAGGCGTGCCTGCTCGACGAACGTGCCGGTGACCGAGAGGCTCAGCCGGAACTCAGGGTGCTGCTCGAGCGCGGCGAGGAGCCGGTCGGTCGCCGGCCGGTAGCACCGGTCCGCGATCCCGCGGAACAGCGCCAAGTTCCGCTCGACGTCGAAGTACGACCGCCCCGAGCCGAGGTCGAGGTAGCGGAAGCGGGCGAGGCGCCACGGCTGGTGCAGGTGCAGGTAGAGGACGATCTTCACGCCCGGTCCCCGGCCGCGTCGATCGCCTCCCGGTAGACGGCGATCGTCTCCTCGGCCCGCTCCGGCCAGCCGGCCCGGAGCGCTTCCCACCGTCCCTGAGCGCCCATCGCCCGGCGCAGCTCGGGGTACTCGAGCAGCTCGGAGATCCGGCTCGCGAACTCGTCGACGTCCCAGAAATCGACGCGGAACGTCCCGCTCGAGATCTCGGCGACGCCGCTCGTCTTGGAGACGATCGTCGGGACGCCGGCGGCCATCGCCTCGAGCGCGGCGATCCCGAACGGCTCCACGACCGACGGGAGGACGAACACCGAGCTCCCGGCCAGCAGGATCTCCCGCTCGTCGTCCGACACCTTCCCGAGGAACATCACGCGGTCGCCGATGCCGAGCCGCGCGGCGAGCTCGACGAGCCGGCCGTACTCCGGTCCCTCGCCGGCGATCACGAACAGGGCGTCCGGGAACGCCGGCACGACCCGCGCCGCGGCGCGGAGGAACGTGTCGACCCCCTTCATCACCGCGAGCCGACCGACGTACAGGACGACCCGGGTCTTGGGGTCGATCGCCGCGAGCCGGTCGCTCGGGCGGACCGCGTTGTAGATCACCCGGACCCGGTCCGGCACGGCGTGGTACCGCTGGATCAGCTGCATCCGCAGGTGCTGGCTCACCGCGATCACCCGGGTGGCGGCGTCGATCCCGGCCTGCTCGCGCTCCAGGATGTGGGCCCACGGGTGGCCGAGCGACCGATCGTACTCGGTCGAGTGGATCGTCGCCACGAGCGGTCGCCGGACGGCCCGGGCGAGCGCGGCGGCGCCCCGGGTGCCGAACCAGTCGTGGACGTGGATCACGTCGGGGACCGGGTCGAACCGGAGCCCCCCGACCCAGGCGTTGTAGCCGTCGATGCTGTCGGCGAACGGGGAGCCCGGGAGCTCGCCCGCCCAGTACGCGGGCGGGTACTCCGGGCCCTTTCCTCCCACGGACTCGCCCGGGTGGCGGAACGTCACTCCGTCGACCGGTGTGAACGGCCCCGCGAACGGCGAGAGGAAAGTGACGCGGTGCCCCAGTCGGGTCACCTCCCGGCAAATCTCGTAGCAGTGGACCCCGAGCCCGCCGGAGTGGTGCGGAGGGAACTCCCAGCCGACCATCACGATCTCGAGCGGACGGCCCGGCGCGACCCGACGCGCGGCGGAGCTCCGGGTCTCGGCGCGGGTCGCCGGACGGACCGGGGAGCCGACCTCCGACACGGCGGGCATCGGATCCCGTCGCACCGCGGGCCGGGCCCGGCCTCGGACGGTGCGTCGGCCCCGTCGCGGCGGAGCGCGACCGCGCGGTCGACGGCGCTCCGACCGTTCTCCGTCCGCCACGCTCCTCCCCCCGAGGACGCGCCGCCCACCGACCCTAGGCAGATGAAGCCGACGGCGAGCCGCCCGCGCCGCCTAGAAGCCGGCGAGGAGCTCTTCGACGGCGGCGGCGGGATCCGGTGCGCGGGCGACCGCGCTCGCCACGAGGACCCCCTGGCTGCCGAGCTCGATCGCGCGCCGTACGTCGTGCCGAGTGTGGACCCCGGCGCCGCAGAGCACGCGGGTCGTCGGGGCGATCCCGCGGACCGCCGCGACGGCGCCGGCGACGATCTCCGGCCGTGCGGTCGACACCGCGCGATCGCCGCCGATCAGCTCCGGGGGCTCGATCGCGAGGTACGGCGGACGAGCCTCCGCGAGCGCGCGGGCGGCGTCCACCGTGGCCGCGCAGACGACCGCCACGAGACCGGCGCCCCGCAACCGCGCGACCGTCGAGCGGGCCGCCTCGATCGGCAGCGGGTGTTCGGAGTGATTGACCAGACTGCCGCGGGCCCCGCTCGCGGCGATGGCGTCGACCGGGACCGAGCCGGTCGCAGCGCCGGCGTCGACGAGGTCGACGTGCTGGGCGAGCACCGGGAGCGGGACCTGCGCGGCGACCGACGCGAGGTCGGGAGTCGCCGGCGCGACGGCGACCGCGACCCCGGCGGCCCGGCCCCGCTCGGCGACCGTCCGGGCGAGCGCGACCGCCCGGGCGCCGAGCGTCGATGGGTACGTCTTGAAGTTGAGCAGGAACAGCGGCGCCCCGAGCGACGCGGGGTCAGTGGGAGGCGGCCGCCTTGGCCCGCTTCGGTCGGGAGCAGATCGCGTACTCGTCCCCGTCGAAGAAGACCTCGCGGTCGGGGTGCTTGCGCTGGAGCTCCGAGATCCGCGAGAGGACGTCCTCGAGGGTGGTGGATTCGTCATTCGGGTCGATCCTCAAGTGGACGGTCTTCTCCGGCCGCTCGGTCGTGTGGACCGTTCCGGGCATGAGGCTCCGGACCGCGGCCTAGCCGTGGGGGGCCATTAAGCGTTCGCGGG
>JASHXM010000169.1 GCA_030043545.1 Thermoplasmata archaeon
GGCGCCTCCGTCCGGTCAGGCACGCTCGACCTCCAGCCGAAGGAAGTGCGTCGCGCAGGAGATGCACGGGTCGTGGTTGCGGATCGCCCGCTCGCAGGCGTCGGTGAGCTCCGCGTCGGTCCGGTCGGGTCGCGCGTCGACGAGGTGGCGGAGGTCCTCCTCGATCCGGGCCTGGTTCTGGGACGTCGGCGGAACGATCCGCGCCTCCCGGATCAGCCCGTCCGCCCCGATGTCGTAGCGGTGGAAGAGGATCCCGCGCGGCGCCTCCGTCACCGCGGCGCCGGAGCCGCCCCGGAACGGCGCCGACGGCTCGACATACGCCCGGTCGGGCGGGGAGTACCCGCGGATGAGGCGGATGGCTTCCTCGCAGGCGAGCATCACCTCGACCGCGCGGACGATGATGCTCCGGTACGGGTTGCGGACCTGCGGCTCGAGGCCGATCGACTCGACCACCCGGCGCGTCCGCGGCGGGAGGCGGTCCCGGTTCATCGCGTAGCGGGCGAGCGGCCCGACCAGGTAGATTCCGCCGCCGCGACGGCGCGCCTGGAGGGCGTGGGAGTACGGCACCTGGACCTCCTCGAACGCCTCCTCGAACGACTCCTGCCGGATCGCCAGCCCCTCGCTCGACACGAGCTCGCCTTCGTTCATCGGGTACTCCTCCGGGTGCCGCAACGCCACGAACTCGTACGCCTCCTCGATCGCCGGGAACGGGAGCCCCGCGGCGAACCGGACCGTCGCCTCGGCCGCCTCGAGCGCAGGCTCGAGCGTCGGCAGGAGCGTCTCGAGCTCGTCCCGGGATGGGACGCGGTAGAATCCTCCGACCCGCACGTTGACCGGGTGGATCTCCCGGCCGCCGAGCAGTCCCAGGATCGCGTTCCCCGCCTTCTTGAGTCCGAGGCCGGTCTCCACCGTCGCCCGGTGGTCCTTCGCCATCCGGATCGCGTCCGGATACCCCAAGAAATCCGGCGCGTGGAGGAGGAAGATGTGGAGCGCGTGGCTCTCCATCCACTCGCCGCAGTACAGCAACCGACGCAGATCGCGCAGGGCGCCGTCGACGCGTAGGCCGAGGGCTCGCTCGATCGCGTGGCAAGCGCTCATCTGGTACGCCACAGGGCAGATCCCGCAGATCCGGGCGGTGATGTCGGGGGCCTCCAAGCACGAGCGTCCCCGGAGCATCGCCTCGAAGAATCGCGGCGGCTCGAAGATACGGAGCTCGACCTCCTTCGCCCGCCCCCCCTCCAACCGCAGCCGCAGCGACCCTTCGCCCTCGACGCGGGCGAGGTAGTCGACGGCGATCGTGCGGTCGGTCATCCGCCCTCCGGGACCGCGGCGTCGCCGGCCGCGCGGAACGCCGGCGCCCCGGCGTTGAACGTGCGGTAGACGCGGCGGATCGCGTCGGGCGCCAGCCCGAGCGTTTCGAGGTGGGCCGTCCACGCGGCGGTGTTCGGGGTGTCCTGGGGTCCGTAGCAGCCGTAGCACCCCCGGCGGTACGCGGGGCAGATCGCCCCGCACCCCGACTGCGTGACCGGGCCGAGGCACGGCGCTCCGTGCGCCACGACGACGCAGACGGCCCCCCGACGCTTGCATTCGGCGCAGACGCTGCCGGTCGGGACCGTCGGGCGGCGGTGATGCAGGTACGCGGAGATCACCTCGAGCAGCTGGGCCTTGTTGATCGGGCAGCCGCGCAGCTCGAAGTCGACCGGCACGTGGTCGCGGATCGCCGTCGAGGTCGCGAGGGTCGCGATGAACTCCGGTCGGGCGTAGACGGCCCGGCGGAACTCCTCGACATCGCCAAAGTTGCGCAACGCCTGGATCCCTCCGGCTGTGGCGCACGCCCCGATCGTCACGAGCCGACGCGACTGGGCGCGGACCTCCTGGATCCGACGCGCGTCCTCGGGAGTCGTCACCGACCCTTCGACGAGCGAGAGGTCGTACGGCCCGTCGACGACCGCGCTCGACGCTTCCCGGAAGTTCGCGATCTCGATCTCGCCGGCGACCTGCAAGAGCTCGTCCTCGCAGTCGAGGAGCGACAACTGGCACCCGTCACACGAGGCGAACTTCCACACGGCGAGCCGGGGGCGGGCCGCCATCTCAGAGCCCCCGGATCCGCAGCAGCGGAGCGACGTCGGCGTACGGCAGCACCGGGCCGTCCCGGCAGAGCAGGTACGGGCCGAGCTGGCAGTGGCCGCACAGCCCGATCCCACACTGCATCGTCCGCTCGAGCGACACCCAGATCGCCGGGCGCGGCACGCCGCGGCTCTCGAGCGCCTCGGCGGTGAGCCGCATCATGATCTCCGGACCGCACAGGAAGGCGACCGTGTTCGCGGCGTCGAACCGGGCGTCGGGCACCCGCTGCGTGACGAGTCCGACGTCGCCGTACCACTCCCGACCCGCGGCGTCGACGGTCACCTGGAACCGGGCGTCAGTCCGGTGGCGCCAGCCGGCGAGCTCGGGGGCGTACAGCAGGTCGTCGGGGGTCCGGGCGCCGTAGATCACCTCGAGTCGTCCCACCCGGTCCCGGTGCCGGAGGAGTTCCAGGATCAGCGGCCGCACCGGAGCGAGCCCGACGCCGCCCGCGACGATCACGACATCCTTGCCCCACGCACGGTCGACCGGCCAGCCCCGTCCGTACGGCCCGCGCACGGCGAGCAGCGACCCCGGCGTCGCCCCGGCGATCGCCTGCGTGGCCAACCCGAGGGAGCGGACCGTGTGCACCCATTCGCCCGGACGCCCCGGGTCGCCGCTGATCGAGATCGCGACCTCGCCCCGGCCGGGTACGGAGAGCATGTTGAACTGGCCGGGCTCGAACGCGGGCACCGACCCCGTCCGGGACGGGGCGAGGACGAGCGTCGCGGTGTCGCGCGTGTCTTGGGTCCGGCTCCAGACCGTGTACGGCTCGGGCGCGAGCGTCGGACCGATCCCGGGACCGGGGTCGACCGGTCGAGGGCCGTCACGGACGGTAGACATCGAACACCTGCAGCCGGGTCGCGTCCAGTCGCTGGGCGAGGATCGGGACGAGACGGTGAAGGAACCGGTAGCCGTCGGCGGGGTGCGCCTCGAGCGCCTCCCGTAGCGCCGCGCCGGCGATGACGAGAGCGCGGGTCGGCTTGAGCGCGCGCGCATCGACCCGCCAACGGTGCGGGGCGACGAGCCACGACCAGCCGAACACCTCGCCCGGGCCGACCGTGAGGACGGTGAGCGGCGGTCGATCGGGGTCCGCGATCTCGAGGCCGACCTTGCCGACCTCGACCAGGAAGAACTCCCGGGCCGGGTCTCCCTCGCGCGCGATCGAGTGGCCGGTCGCGTACTCCCTCCGTTCGGACGACGCGACGAGCGCCTGGAGGAGCGCCCCGCTGAGTCCTTTTAGGAACGGGTGGCGCTCCAGTTCGGCGGTGGTGATCGGGCGGACGGGGTCGCTCATGGGGCCGGTCCGCCCTCGGGCGGGACAGCGCGAGCGTCGGCGGCCCGGATCGCGCGGACCTCGGCGGTGAGGTCGATCCCGACCGGGCACCAGGTGACGCAGCGACCGCACCCGACGCAGCCGGAGCTGCCGAATTGGTCGAACCAAGTGGCGAGCTTGTGGGTGAGCCACTGGCGGTAGCGCGCCGGCACGGTCGCGCGGACGCTCCCGTTGTGCAGCTCGGAGAACGAGAGGTTGAAGCACGAATCCCACCGCCGCCACCGCTCGACCCGTTCGGCCGAGAGATCCGGCACCTCCTCGGTCGAGTGACAGAAGCACGTCGGACAAGCGAGGGTGCAGTTGGTGCACGCGAGACACCGGCGGCCGACGTCCTCCCACACCGGGCTCTCCAAGTTGCGGAGCAGCACCTCGTGCACGCCGGTGGTATCCATCGTGCGTCCCATCGACTGGGCCGCCCGCGCGACCCGGGCCTCCCCGGCCGAGAGGTCCGCCGGCGTGGCGGGCCGCATCGGCACATCCGCCAGGACGCCCGCCCCCTCGGGGGTGCCGACCTGCACCAGGAAATCGTGACGTCCCGGCTCGATCAGCTCGGTGAGCGAGAGGTCGTAGCCGGCGCGGACCGCTGGACCCGTGCCCATCGACACGCAGAAGCAGGTCCCACCCGCCTGGCCGCACTGGACGGCCACGACGAGCCGGGACCGGGCCCGCCGAGCGTAGCCCGCGTCCGGCGTACCCCCGCCGACGAAGACCCGATCCTGGATGCGCATCGCCGCGATCTCACAGGCGCGGATCCCGAGGAATGCGAGCGGAGGCTCGTCGTCCGGCGGAGGAGTTACCTCGAACGACGCGGAGCCGTCCCGGCGGAGCGTGAACAGCTGCTCGCGGGGGGGGAACAGGTACTTCTTCCAGCTGTGTGGACCGACGTTGTACCCGAACAGCGCGCCGTCGTCCCTCTTCGCAAGCCGGTACGTGCCGGCCTCCTGGCGGTCCGTCCACCCTTCCGGGAGATCGCCGACCGAGCGGATCGTCCCGTAGACGATCGCGCCGTCGCGCACCGTCGGTCCGACGACCCGGTACCCCGCCCGCTCGAGTCCGGCGAGGAGCGACGGGAACTCCGCGCGCGGGAACACCCAGGAGCTCCCGGGCTCGATCATGCCGCCTTCGGGAGCGGGACGGCCAGCGCGGCCGGCGAGGGCCGATCGGGGGCGTCGACGGACGAGAGCCACGCCTCGTGCCGAGCGATCCGCCCGCGCACGGCGTCGTCGTACAGCGCTTTCAACTGACGGGCCACCGGAAACTCCCCCGAGCCGATGGGGCGGCCGTCGACCTCGCGGATCGGGGTGACCCCGACGGCCGTTCCCGTGAAGAACAGCTCGTCGGCCGTGAACAACTCTTCGCGAGTGAATCCCGTCCCCTGGAACGGGATCCCAGCCTCCCGGGCGAGCTGCACGACCGTGTCCCGCGTCACCCCGCGGAGGATCCCGGCGCTGGCCGGGGGAGTACTCAGGACGCCGTTCCGGACGCGGAAGATGTTCTCACCGGGGCCCTCCGCGACCACGCCGGCCGAGTTCAGGAGGAGCGCTTCGTCGTAGCCGGCGGCTTTCGCTTCCAGCTTCGCCAGGATCCCGTTCGCGTAGTTCGCCGCGCACTTCGCCTGCGGAGGGAGCGAGCGGGAGTCGACACGCGTCCAGCTGGAGACGGTCGCACGTACTCCGTGCGCCCCCGCGGCGTCGCCGAGATACGCCCCCCAGGGCCACATCCCGATCGCCACCTGGATCCGGCTGCCCGACGGGTCGAGGCCCATCTCGCCGTACCCCGTGAAGGCGATCGGACGGATGTACGCTTCGGGGGCACCGTTCGCCTGGACGAGCTCGATGACCGCGCGCTCGAGCTGCGCGCGCGAGTACGGTAGCGGCATGGCGTAGATCTTCGCGCTGTCGCAGAACCGCCGCACGTGCTCGCCGAGCCGGAACACCGCGGTTCCGCGGGCGGTCCGGTGGCAGCGGATCCCCTCGAAGATCGCGAACCCGTAGTGCAGGCCGTGGGTGAGCACGTGGATCTGCGCCTCGCCCCACGGGAGCAGGCGTCCATCCATCCAGATCTTGGGGGTCGGAGTGATCGGCGCCATCGCTCTGCCATCGCCGGTCGCGGAGTTAAGCCCGGAGTGAACGTGAGTTGACCGGCGGTGGGGGAGCCCCCACTCCGGCCGAATCACGCGTCTAGTCAGTGCGGCCCGGTGGCCGAGTTAGGCCGCTCGCGCGGCGAGGTCCGGCGGCGACGTCACCGACCGCGCCTCCGTCGGGGGCGCACGACCCGGGACCGGGAGGGTCGTGCGCTCGAGGAATCCCTGGACCCGGACCCGGAGCTCCTCGGCGACCTTCCGGGTGGCTGCGAGCGACTCCCGAAGCTCCGCGAGCACGGCGGGCGGCAGCGGGGGCGGATCCCACGTCCGGAGGAACTCCTCGTCGAACTTCTCCCACGCCAGCTCCGAGAGCGTGTTGCCCCGGATCGCGGGGCTCATGAGACCGCTGAACACCCGATACCCGCCGGCGTAGCTCGCCAGCATCGCCCGGATCTCTCCGATCCTCGCTTGCGCGCGCCGCGGGTCCTGTTCGATCTCCGCGAGCTCGGTCGTCCCCGACACGGGCACGCCGCTCACGTGTCCGACCTCCGCGATCTCCCGGATGTGCGCGTCGTGGAGCCGCTCGGCGTACGACTGCCACAGGTTGAGCCCCTCCTCGACGGACCGCCACGGCACCTCCTCCTTGCGGGCGAGCCGTTCCGCGAACTCCTGCAAGCGGCGAAGCAGCGGTTCGAGCACCTCTGTGCACTCGAACGCCATCTCCGCGCGGAGCTCGGCGAGGGCGCGGGCCGTCCCCTCCCGGGCCTTTGGATCCTCGATGGGAGCGCTCGCCCGGGAACGCCGGCCCTTCGCCGGGTGGAGCAGCGTCCGGAGCCGTGCCCGGGTCGAGGGGGCGTGGTCTCCACTCTCGTCCTCGCGACGCGGGGTCGACCGGGATGGCTTCCGAGGGACGGGGGACGCAGCCAACACAGGGAATCGAACCCAAGCGCGAACGATAATGGAGGGGTCAACTCGGGCTGACTCGCGACTTATGCGACCCCGGCCCGTGAAGAGCGTAGGACCATGTCGAGTGGTGCGAGGAGCCCCGGGCTCGGGATGACGATCGGAGTGTCGGAGAGTTCGGCCGGCGCCCTCCGCCCCATCGCGGATGTGGCTCGGGATCTCGGACTGCCGCCCGAGGCGTGGGCGCCGTACGGGCGCTGGATCGCCAAGATCGACCCGGCCCGTCTGGCCGGCTCTGGCGGCCGCCCGGCGGGAAAGATCGTCCTCGTCACCGGCATGACTCCGACGGGGAGCGGGGTCGGCAAGACCGTGACGACCCTCGCGCTCGCCGCGGGACTGCGTCAGCTCGGCGTGCGGGCGGTCGCGTGCCTGCGGCAGCCGTCGCTCGGCCCGGTGTTCGGGATCAAAGGCGGCGGCGCCGGCGGCGGTCGCGCGACCGTCGAGCCATCGGCCGAGGTGAACCTGGGGCTGACCGGGGACCTCGACGCCGTCACGAACGCCCACAACCTGCTCGCCTCGCTCGTCGACAACCACCTGCATCACGGGGACCCGTCCGACCTCGACCCCGCGTCGATCGACTGGCCGCGGGCGCTCGACCTCGAGGATCGCGCCCTCCGCCAGATCGAGGTCGGTCTCGGGGCGGGCAACGGACCGGTCCGGCGCGCGTCGTTCATCATCACCCCCGCCTCGGAGGTGACCGCCCTCCTCGGACTCGTGCACGGGCCGACGGAGCTTCGCGCACGGCTCGACCGGATCGAGGTCGGCCGTACCCGAGGCGGTCGCCGCGTCACCGCCGGCGACCTGGGAGCCGGGGGCGCCATGGCCGCGCTGCTTCGCCACGCCCTCCAGCCGAACCTTCTGCAGACCCCCGACGGCACCCCGGTCCTCGTGCACGGGGGGCCGTTCGGGAACCTGTCGTACGGGACGACGACGATTACCTCCCTCGACGTGGCCCGACGGCTCGCCGACGTGGTCGTGGTCGAAGCCGGATTCGCGACCGACCTCGGGGCGGAGAAGTTCGTCGACCTGTTCGCCCCGCTCGGCGACCTCGAGCCGTCCGCGGCCGTCCTGGTGGCGAGCGTGCCCGGCCTCCGCGCCCACGCCGCGAGTTCGTCCGACCCGAACTCCTTGGAGCCCGGGCTCGAGAACCTTGACCAGCACGTCGCGAACGTCCGCGCCCTCGGCCTGGCGCCGATCGTAGCCCTCAACCGGTTCCCGGACGACGGGGCGGCGGAGCTCGCGCAGGTGCGCACGCACCTCGACGCCGCCTCCGTGCGTCTCGAGGAGGCGACCGGCTACACGCAGGGCGGCGCCGGCAGTCTCGACCTCGCGCGGGCGGTGGCGGCCGCCGCCCAGGGGACGTCGGTCGCCCGGCCGATCTACGGCGCGCACGACCCGCTCCGGACGAAGATGGAGACGATCGTGCGGAGGCTGTACGGAGGCGAAGGGGTCGACCTCGACCCGGCGGCCGAGGCGCAGCTCGCGTCGGGGGAGATCCCCGACGCCGACTCTCTCCCGGTCTGCCTCGCGAAAACACCGCTGTCGCTCAGCGACGACCCCCACAAGCTCGGGCGACCGCGCGGTTTCCGGGTCCGGGTGCGTCGCTTCGTGCGCGCGCCCGGCGCCGGCTACCTGGTGGCGCTGCTCGGGGAGATCCAGACGATGCCCGGCCTCCCCCGCACGCCCCGGGCGTTCCGGATCGGCACGGACGAGT
>JASHXM010000020.1 GCA_030043545.1 Thermoplasmata archaeon
CAGCGGCCGTCCCCACGTGAGGACCCCGACGGCCAGCCCAATCCCGCCGACGACCGCCGCGGCCAGCAAGCCGAACAGTCCGGTCATCACCAGCGCCCCGGACGCATTCGCCACGTCGTTCGCGCCCATCGCGAACGATGCGCCCGCCCCGACCGCGACGAGCGCGACCGTGGCCCACCGGCCGGGCCCCCCGGAAGACGGAGCTGCCACGGGTCGACGACGGTCGGCGAGCCGGACGATCGCGAACGCGAGCGCGCAGGCGGCGAACGGCGCCGTCGCCCAGACGACGACCAGTACCCCGATCGTGTGCCAGTCGACCGGGACGCCGGCCGCGACGCCGGCGCCGACGGCCGAGAAGACGAGGATCTGGATCGTCGACGTCGGGATCGTCACGAAGTTGTAGACGCTGGTGACGAGCAAGGCGCCGGCGACGATGGCGAGCGCCAGGCCGAGCGCGACCCGGGGCGTCGAGAGGATCCCGTGGCCGACGGTCTGTTCGACCCCGCCGCTGGCCAGCGCGGCCCCCACGAGCGCGAGCGGGGCCATCAGCAGCAACGCCGGGCCGAGCCGGATCGCCCCCGCCGCGTACGGCATCCCCATGCACGCGCCGGTGTAGTGGGCCCCGATGCTGACGGCGAACCCAAACGCGACGGCGATCAGGAGGTAGACCGTCAGCCACACCGCCATCGCCTCCCCCACGCGATCTCCGCTCTCCCGAACGGGTCATGGGGCCGGGGGCCTCCAACGCGCGGCCTCCGCTCCCAGGGCGGCGGACCGGCGCTCACTCGACGATCCTCCCGCGATCGAGCAGCGGTCGGCCATCGACGCGCACGCTCGCGCCCCGGAGGAGCAGCCACGCCCACCACCCGACCCGGTTCGCACCGCCGAGATGGTGGTTCCGCCCGATCTGCAGCGTCACGGTCCCGAGCGCCTGGTCCTGGAGGAGCGGGGCCGTCCGAAGCCGGGGGTTGAGCCCGATCGACAGCACCCCGACCCGGTCGCGACCGGCCCCGGCCCGCTCGAAGCTCTCGTCAAAGATCGGACCCCCCTCTCGGTATCGATGCCCAACGAGCCGACCTCCGCGGAACGTCCAGGTCGCGTCGTCGATCGCGCCGACCGCGTTCGAGATGCCGACCGAGTTCGGCACGTTCGACCGGAACCGGCCATCGGCGGTCCGCTCGTGGAGCGCGACGGAGACCACGCCCGCCGGGACCATCGTGAGCGTCCACGGCCCGGGATGTCGGGGGTCCGGCGGCAGTCCGTCGGCGACGTCCGCCCGGCGCCCCGCGAGCCTCAGGGTGAGCGAAGTGCCGTTCGGATGGGAGACCGTGAGCTCGCGACCTCGCTCGAGGGCGGCCGCGACTCGCCGGCCCCGTCGACGTAACGTCGTCGGATCGACGAGCGTCGACTCGATCAGCTCGTCCCGCCACGAACGGAGGTCGACCCCGTACATTCGGGCCGACGCAGGAGAGAGGCGGCCGAGCGCGAGTTGGACGCCGCGAACCCCGGTCCGCTCGGCGGCCCGATAGACCTCGTCCTCGCGGGCGCAGAGCCGGAGGTTCGTGCGGCGAGGCAGGGCGTGAAACCGCTCCCGATCGCTCGGACCGAAGAAGGTGACCATCGCGTCGGTCCGCTCGACGGCGGCGCGTTGGTGCGCCCCGATCCGGCCCAGGATCTCCGGCGGCACCTCCGTGGTCGCCGCCCAGTACGTCGGCTCGTCCTGGTAGACGAGGAGCGGGACGGCGCCCGCGCGCAGCGCCTCGAGGACGAGCGCGTTCGCGTAGTCGATCGTCGAGCTCCAGCTCTCGATCAGCACGCGCTCTCGGGGACGGACACGAAGGTACCGCCGCAGGATCGCTCGGGCGAGCGGTCGGAGGCGCGGGTCGGGTGCGGCCGGGCCGGCCATCGAGGCTCCGAGCTCGCCGGTGGTCTTGAACGCGGGGTGGGCCGTAACGGAGAGCTCGTATCGTAAGCCCGTCGCGCCGGACCGACGTTTGATCTCGGCGCGAGTGGCCGCCCACTCGAACGCTCCCCGCTCCGACGAGTACGCCGCGATCGCCCTCCGGAGCGCTCCCGAGACCTCTCCGCTCGACTCGGCCCCGAGGGGACGGGGACGGCGACGGTCGATCTCCCGCAGCAGCGCCAGCGCCCGGGCCGACCACGCCGCCGGGCCGGCAGCGAGCTCGACGTGGACGCCGGGGTGGCGCAGCCGCCACGCCCGCCACCTCGGATCCGAGGCGACGCGCGCCGAAAGGGCGAGGGCGAGGAGTTCGATGCCCCGGGGCGCGCGGGCGACGATCATCTGGAGGAACCGGAGGGGATCCGCGACGTCCGGGGAGTCCTCGGGCACCGGCGCCGTCCGCGTCAGCGACTGGACCACGCCTACCCACGACGGGGGGAGCCCCAAGCCGGTCGGAACAGTGAGACCCTCGCGAACGGTCCGCGCGGAGGAGGCGGGGGCCCCGGCCGGTCCCGCGGCCGAGTCGAGCGTGAACACCAACAGATAGCCCGACGGCCGGAGGAAGATCCCGAGCACGTCGGAGACCGTCCCCCAGCTCCTCGGGTCCGGTCGCGCCGGCCGCGACGGAACGGTCGGCCCGGTCGTTCGGTTCGCTGCCCAGATGCGGCGGACCGTCGTGTGACTCACCCGGAAGCGACGGGCGACCGAGCGGGACGACGGCGGCGCGGGCCGGCCGAGCGAGGGAGCGCTTCCCGCCCGGAGGACGCCCTGGAGCTGGGACTCCGTGAGGCGACCGGTCGGAGGGAGGCGTGGTTCCGGGGTCCGGATCGCCCGGAGCCGACCGCGGAGGAACCGTTCTCGCCACCGCGCGGCCATGAACCGGCTGACGCCGAGCCGGGAGCCGATCTCCAGATGCGAGGCGCCGGCCGCCGCGGCGAGCACGATTCTTGCCCGCACCGCCCGCGCACGGTCCGGGCCCGCCGCCCATCGCTCGAGGACCGCGCGCTCCTCCGGGCTCAAGAACACCGCGCGGGCGACGCGCATGGCGGTCGGAAGCCTTCCGACTTAAAGGGCCGCGCGGACCCGGCCGCGCCGGATACGATACGGCCAGAAAGTTCCACGGGCCCGCGCACCCATACCCCCGCGAGCGCTGGACCAGCCGATGACCGCACGAGTTCGTTCGAAGCCGAACCCCCGACCGAAAGCGACGGGACCGGGCGAGGTCGCCGAGGGCGTCTTCGTCGGGGCATGGAGCGACGCGACCGGCTTTGTCGGCCGTCGATTCTGCGTCCTCGACGAGCTGCCGGCCGACGCTCCCGCGGACGCCGGGTTCACGATCTACGACGATTCGCAGGGGGCCGCGAACCTCGCGAACCTCGACCGGCTCGCCGACCGCATCTCCGCCGCCCGACGCGAAGGACAGCCGGTGCTGGTGTTCTGCGGCCACGGGGTGCGGCGCGGCCCTCTCGGCGCCGCCTGGTATGTGCACCGCTCCGAACGGATCCCGCTGGACGCGGCGTTCGAACGCGTCCGCGCGGTCCGCCCGCAGACGGAGGAGCCGCGGGAGTGGATGGACCACCCGGAGAGCCTCTACGCCCCGGCCGCCGGTGGCCGCGCGAAGGGACGGGCCTGATGCAGTTCGAGTCGGACCCCGACCCGGCGTGGGTCGCGGAGCTCACCGGGAGCTCCGTGGCCGCGGCCCAGCGGGCGCTCGCGGAGGTCGCGCGGGACGTGCGCCTGTTCCGCTCGATCCGGCGCCAGCACCTCCGCGGCGGTCGCAGCCACTACGTGGAGATCGATGCTCCGTTCGAGCTCCACGCGATCGCCCGGATGAACCGGCCGCGCACCGTGGTGGAGGTCGGCGTCTCGTCCGGCGTCTCCTCGGCGTACCTGCTCCGGGCGCTCGCTCGGAACCGGCGGGGCCGCCTGCACTCGATCGACCTCCCGCGTCGCGAACCGCCTCACCGATCCGACCCGACGCGGGGGTCGTGGACCCTGCCGGCCGGTCGAGCGTCCGGATGGGCGATCCCGGCCGGACTGCGCGACCGCTGGTCGCTCCACCTCGGCAACAAGGCCGTGGAACTGCCCCGCCTCGCCGCCGAACTCGATCGGATCGACCTGTTCGTCTACGACGTCCCGCACGACGACTCGAACTGCGGCCGCGAGTTCCGGGCGGTCGACCGCCGGCTCCCCGTC
>JASHXM010000170.1 GCA_030043545.1 Thermoplasmata archaeon
TTGGCCCCGCGCGGCGCGGGCGCCGCCTCCCGGAGCTTCGGGACGGGCGTCCGCTCGAGCGCCGTCTTCACGATCGCCTCCCCGCGGACCCCCCGGATCCACGGCTCCGGCTTCACGATCACCCGGTGGGCGAGGCCGGCCTCCGCGAACGCCTTCACGTCGTCCGGCAGGACGTAGTCCCGGCCGGCGAGGAGCGCGCGGGCGCGGGCGAGGCGCTGGAGCGCGAGGGAGCCGCGGGGCGACGACCCGACCTCCGCGCGCGAGTCGTCGCGGGTCGCCCGGACGAGGTCGACGATGTAGCCGCCGACGGCCGGGTCGAGCTCGACCGTCTCGACGGCGAGCTGCAGGGCCCGGAACGTGTCGGGGTCGGTGACCCGCGGCGCGTCGATCCGCTCGTCCTTGCGGGCGCGGCGCCGCTCGAGGATCGTCCGCTCCTCCTCGACGGTCGGATAGCCGACCTTGAGCCGAAGGAGGAACCGGTCGACCTGCGCCTCGGGGAGCGGGTACGTCCCCTCGAGCTCGAGGGGGTTCTCGGTGGCGAGGACGAGGAACGGGCGCGGCAACGGGTACGTCGTCCGCTCGCTCGTCACCTGGTACTCCTGCATCGCCTCGAGCAGCGCCGACTGCACCTTCGGCGGCGCCCGGTTGATCTCGTCGGCGAGGAGGACGTTCGTGAACAACGGACCCTGCCGGAACTCGAAGCCGCCCTTGGAGGGGCTCAGGATCTCGCCGCCCGTGATGTCGTGCGGCAGCAGATCGGCGGTGAACTGGACCCGTTGGAAGCCGAGCCCGAGCGCCTGGGCGAACGAGCGGGCGAGGAGCGTCTTCCCGAGCCCCGGGAGGTCCTCCAGGAGCAGGTGACCGTCGGCGATGACCCCCGTCAGGATCGCCTCGACGGCGTACTCCCGGCCAACGACCGCCGTCCGGATCGACGCGCGGATCTTGTCGGCGAGCGCCCGGGCTTCGGTCGGGTTCACGCGGGATTCCCTCGGGGCGCAGACCGCCCGGTATTAAGTAGCGGCCCCCGCGGGCCGCCGCTGTGCCCCGGCCGTAACGATCCGCGTCACGGCAGGCGTCCGCCCTCTCGGCGGTCTGACCCCGGCCGGGGGTGTCGGGCGCCGGGGTTGTCCTCGCGTCATCCTCGGCGGACGACCCGTCCGCATTGAGTCGAGAGGGACCCTTCGTCGGTACCCGGGCGCGGCCGAAGGCCGCGCCACCGGTCGGACCGCGCCGACGGCTATCCCGTTTGGGGGTCCTCGCGGTCGATCAGGTCCGGCCGTCCGAGGAACACCGCGACGACGATCGCCGAGACGACGAGCAGCGCGCTCCCGACGCCGACGAGCGCCGTCCCCGTCGGCAGGAGGACCGCGCTCGCCCAGGAGATCCCGAGGACGAGCGCGACGAGCGCGAGCATCGGGACCGAGCGGCCGAGGCCCCCGGGGGTCCGCCGGGGGTCGTCCGCGAGGAGGGCGAGCAGCCCGACGGCGGCGAGCCCCCCGGTGAGCCCGCTCTCGAGCGACGACGGTGAGACGACGGCCAGCGCGCCCAGGACGACGGCCCCGGCCACGAACGCCCGCTCGCCCGCACCCTCGACGGAGTCCCGGCGCACGCCGTACACCGCGAGCCCCCCGACCGCTCCGGCGATCGCGCCGATCGGGGTCGGCAGGTTGCTCGTGAGGCCGAACAGCGCGAGCGTCCCGACGAGCAACGCGACCGCGGCCGCCGACGGGACGGCCGCCCGTCCGCCGACCGCCCCCGCGCTCAATGCGCTCGCCTCCGGACCGCCCCGCGGAGGAGGGCGACGAACGGCGACAACGACCAGAGGTCGTCCCAGTCGACGACCGGCGCGTGGCGCCAGACGCGCGCGAGCCGTTGGCGCCGGCCGAGCCGCTCGATCCGTCGGGCGATCGCGATCTCGGCCGGGCCGAGGCTCGGATCGAGCGGGAGGAGCGGGCCCGGCGACGGGCTGAGCACGATCGTCGGGTAGCCGCGTCGCCGGAGGAACGCCACGAGGTCGGCGTCGGCGTCCCCGGTGAGGCTCGAGATCAGGATCGTGGTGATCCCGGGCGAGAAGAACCGGGGGAGCGTCGCTGCGCACCGCTCGGACGGGCCGAAGACCGTCGCGCCCCGGACCGCGCGGATCGCCTCGCGCAGGCGCAGCCGCTGCGCGCGGCCTCCGGCGAGTGGCACCGGCTCGACGAACTCGCCGAACGTCGCGAGGCCGACCCGGGCCTTCTGACGCGCGAACGCGTCGGCGAGCCCGAGCGCCGCGGCCCGCGCCGCTCCCAAGAGGACCTCATCCGCCCCGCGGCCGAGCCGGCTGGGACGCCGGTCGATCAGGAGGAGCACGTCCCCAGTACGGTCGAGCTCGTAGTCGTTCGCGACCGGGCGACCGAGCCGCGCCGTCGCCCGCCAGTTGATCCGCCGGGGCGGGTCGGTCGGCTCGGCGTCGCGCATGCCGAAGAACTCCCCCGCGGCCCCGAGCCGCCGGGACCGGGTCTC
>JASHXM010000171.1 GCA_030043545.1 Thermoplasmata archaeon
GCGGCGCCGGTGAACTCCCACGTATCCCCCAACGCCCCCGAACCGCTGTTGCCCCCGAACAGGAGCAGGGCGGACAACCCCGAGTCCCAGACCATCGAAGCCCCGTACCGGGCCGACGGCGCCCCGGTGATCGAGCCCGAGAGGTTCGTCCACGCCGACGTGCCGGCGCTCCAGACCCACGTGTCCGCGACCGGCAGCGTGCGGTTCCCGTAGAGGGGCGTGTACGTCTCCGCCAATCCTCCGAAGAGGACCAACTCGCCGAGCGTCGGGTCGTAGGCGAGGGCCGAAAACGCGCGCGGGCTGGGGCACGGGCACGACCGCGCCGTCCACGAGCCGTCCTCGAACGTCCAGGTGTCCCCGAGCAGACCGCCGCTCTCCCCTCCGAACAGGAGGTCATAGCCGCCGGCCGGATCGTACGCGAACGCTGACCCTTGTCGACCCGTCGGCTCGGTCCGGTTGGTGAGGTTCTCCCAGGACGACGGCGGGGCGGCATCCGATCTGGTCGGCGACGACCGGGCACCCCGAGGCGAGCCACACCGGTCGGTGTTCGGGCAGAGGGGAGCTCCCGAGGCGGTCGCCCGAGACTCCGGCACGGATCGGCCGGGAGTAACGATGGCCGAGGCGCTCCTCGGGGTCGTCGCGGCTAGGGAGGCGGCCGGCTCAACGGACGGCCGCTGTAGGGAGGATGGGGGTGCGAGCGGAACGGCGAGAATCGCGCCCAGCAAGGCGAGGACCGGCGTCCACCACCGGAACCGATTGCGTCGGTGCGGCATCTCCGACCGTTGGCAACGGACGTCCCACCGCCGGGAGCTACTTCCCCGTTCCCTTCGTAGATTCCTTCCCTGCGGCAGAGCCCCGCGCCCCCGATCACTCCGGGGATGGCCCCGCCGGCACTGCTCGACGGGGTCTTCCGACGCGTCTCCCTCGCCGGCGCCCTGCTACGGAGATTCCGTGCTAGGCAGATAACTATCGGGAAGCCCGTGCGCGTCACGGCCGTTGGTTCATGCCGCCGGGGCGGGATGGTGCGCGAGCGGTCGCCGGCACTTGGCTGACCTCCTCCGCCGTTCGGCTGGGAGTCACCGCGCTCCTGGTCTCGACATTGTGGGCATCCGTCACGCTACTTCCGCTCGACCATCGGGTCCACGAGTCGTTCACGATCTGGGGGGTCACCCCCAACGGGTGCGGTACGACGAACTCGTTCTCGGTGCCAGTGTCCGGATACTTCGACTTCACTTGGAGGGCCAATACAACTGCGTACGCCTCCCTGTACCTCTACGGGGTTGGCGCCGACGACATCGGCACCTATCAGCCGTACAGCCAGGTCGGGTTGAACGGCACGGGGAACGTGTCGGTGTATCCGGGATTCGACTACTACCTCGAGTTTTGTGGCGGCTGGAATCAGACCGCCGTGGGCGGAGGCCTCCTCTCGTTCGAGGCTCCCCTGGTTCGCCAGCTGTAGAAACCCGCGTGCGTCCGTTCGCGCGCGGCAACCTCGTTCTGCGGCCCCGGCCGCCGTGGGGCGCGGGCCCGCACATGACCATCCAACAGCGGGAGGCCGCCCCCGGGGAGCGCGGTCGCCCGGACGGCTCGGGAGCGCCCGCCGCCGGCCAGTCGAGGTCGAACCTACATAGAAGCCCGAGCGAAACGGTGTGATACTGGGCGTTCCGACATCTCTGCAGACCGGACCCTTATGGCGGGCCGCGCTGGATCCCCCATGAACCTCACGGCACAGAGCCGAACCGGACCGTTTTGGGCGCGAGCGTGGACTCTGAGCGGAATCTTCGTGGGGGCCGGTGCCCTCGCCGTCGCCCTTGACCTGGCCGCGGGGTCAGTCACCCCACGACTCTGGTGGGGCCTTTCGGATCTCGGCCTCGGGGTGGCCGTCGCCGGGGTCGTGCTCGCCGTGACCGGAGGTCACCGACCGGTCCTGTTCCGGGTCGGGATCGGCCTCCTCGTCCTGTTCGTGGCGCTGTTCCTCGGCAACCTGCTCCTGCTCGCCCTTTCCTCGCCTGGGTAACTCCGGCCGCGGAGCGGCGACTCGCCGTGGCGGCTACCGCACCAGACCCCCGACGGTGGCTCCGCGGACCTGGACGCGGAATCGCCACGCCGGGCGTTCGACCTCCCGGGCAAACTCGGTGAACGCCGCATTCCAGTCGACATCATCGGAGTAGAGGACCCCGCCAGGACGGAGGTACGGCCACGCCTGGCGGTATTCGGCGAGCATGTGCCCGAACGAGTGATCGGAGTCGTGGAAGAAGAGGTCGACCGGCCGGCACGACCTCAGGGCGTCCACCACATGGGCCACGGCGTCATCGGCGCTGGTCGCGAGCCGGAGCGTCCATCGGTCCCGCAGGAACGCGGGAACTAGCCGGCCGGTCTGCTCCGCGGCATCGACGTGCGCGGTGTCGAACACGCCGTCCTCGTTCCGGCGACCCGGCCCGATCGTCGGGAGATCGACGGACGTGAGGTGTCCGGTCCCGTTCTCGCTCATCGCCGTCAGGATCGCCCGCGAACTCTTCCCCCACTC